>NZ_JASHIT010000068.1:0-15677 GCF_030733595.1 Halomonas sp. MMSF_3323
CGGCGCCCCCCGGGGCGCCGCCAAGGAGACGCTTGATGCACCCATCCCATGGCTCATCCCCCGGTCCCCTCCCCACCCGAGGCCTGGGCCCATCGATGCCGGCATTCGAATCCGGCCGGTGCCACCACTTCGACCAACGCTCGGCAAATCCGCTCAAGCGTCTGGCACACAGAGTGATGGGATGGCCGACGGCCAGGTTGTCGGGAAAGCTGGCAACGGGCCTGACGCTCGGCCTGACGATGGGTGCCGCCCTGGTATCGTCCGCGCACGCCATGACCCTGGAAGAACGGGCCGAGCTGGACCTCAGCGACTACCGAGTGACCAGACCTGACGCCTCCTACTTCGATGTAGAGGCCCGCATGGAAACACTGGCCGACACCGACAACTCGATCCTGTTGCAGGAGCTCGATCAACTGACCAACGGACCCAGCTGCCAGCAACTGCTGGCCCAGGAGCCGATTACCACGCGCCTGCGGATCCCCGGCTATTATCCCAGCCCCAAGGAGTGGGAACTGGCATCCGAACCCCTGTTCGACTTCGAGGACAGTGTGTCGATGCTCGCCGGCTCCTTCGTGGCCACCGGCGACACCTACTACGCCGACTGCCTGGTGACCTTTCTCGATCAATGGGCCCAGCACGATGCCCTGACCGACTTCCACTACGATCCCAAGGAGCCTCAGGCCTGGTTCGCCACCGAATCGATGATCTTCGCCGCGGGCATGGCCTACTCGGTGGTGCGTCCCCGCGTCGAGGGCAGCGACCAGGCCAAGCAACGTGTCGAGCAGTGGCTCAACCGGCTCGCCCACAAGCACGCCGCCATTCAGGGGCAGCCCGGCAACAGCTGCTGCAACAACCACTTCTACCGCCGCGCCCTCTACGCCAGCATGATCGGCGTGATTACCGAGGACGATGAGCTGTTTCGCTTCGGCGTCAGCGCCATCCATTCGGCGCTCTCCGACATGACCGAGCGCGGCGCCTTTCCGCTGGAGATCGAGCGTGGTCGTCGCGCCACCCACTACCAGAACTATGCGCTGCTCTACCTGATCACCAACATGCAGGTCATCGCACGCCAGGGCTATGACATCTTCGAACTCGAGATCAACGGCCATGACATCCACGACGCCGTGGACTTCGCCATGACCATCTTCAACGATCCCGAGGCGCTTGGAGACCTGGCCCCCCACGAGCAGTACACCGGCTTTCTCAAGGACAACCAGTACTTCGCCTGGATGGAGATCTATCAGAGCCGCTTCGATGACCCGCGCATCGAACGGTTCCTGGCCCAGGTGCGTCCGGTCTACAACCGCAGCGCCGGCGGTTACCAGACGTTGTACTTCATGTCACCCGAGGCGCAGCAGCACCTCGTCGTCGATGAACAGGAGCGCGAGACCACCGCCTTCGAGGGTCTCGACGACGACAGCGCGTCTCAGTGACAGCACACGATCAACCAGGAGGCCTGCTTATGATGCTCCCCCGTTTTCGCCCCCACACCGCCCAGGGCCAACGCTGGTCCCGGGCCTTTCCGCTCACCGCCTCGGTCGCCGTGGCGCTGTGGCTCGGCGGCTGCGCCGCCCCCGGTACCGAGTTCCAGAGTACCGGCGTCGACCCGCTGCCTGCCGAGTATCAGGACTTCTTCAACAAGGAGCAGCCACGCAACCCCGAATGGATGCATGACAACACCCTGGAAGAGGCGCAGCAGCTCGTCGCTGCCGGCCAGACCCGAGAGGCGATCCTCAAGCTCAAGGGGCTGGCCGCCCAGGACATCCCCAAGGCCTACTACGAACTCGGCAAGATCTGGGATCAGGGCAAGGGCATCCAGGCGGATCCCGCCAAGGCCGCTGCCTACTACGAGGACGCCGTGCGCACGCCGTCCTATATCCTTGGCCACGCATCGCTCAACCTGGCCAAGCTGAGCCTGGAACAGCAGGGTGCGCCCTATCGTCCGGTACTGGCCTACTATCTGCTCGAGCAGGCCATGGAAGAGGAAATCGGCCGTGACGAAGGCGTGGTGATGGCCTCATTGCTGGCCCGCGGCGCCGACGGCGTCGCGGCGGACCCCCAGCGCGCCCTGGCGCTGTATCGTCAGGCAGCGAACAACGGTAACCCGGATGCCATCCTGGCACTGGCCAACGCCTACGCCGAAGGCGGTTGGCTCGACACCGACAAGGCACGCTCGCGCGAGTACGCCGAGCGTTACGCCGAAGGCCTGCGCGAGCGCGCCGGCGGCGGCGATATCAAGGCGATGACCGAACTGGCTGAGCTGTACTCGGCCGACGGCCTGCTGGCAGGCGACGACGATCGCCGCCTGCACTGGCTGACCCAGGCCGCCCAGGCCGGTGACCCCGACGCGGTGGCCAAGGCGGGCCGCGAGATGCTCGACAGCGGCCGCGCCGAGCAGGGCGTGACCCTGCTGACCCAGGCGGCCGAGAACGGTGACGTCGACGCCATGGAGCGCCTGGGCCGGATTCTGCTGGAGGGCGACGGCCTCAGGGCACGGCCAATCGAGGCACGCAATTGGCTCGAAAAGGCCATCGACGAGGACTCGGTCGACGCCCGCGTGACCCTGGGTCGCGCCTTGCTGGAAGGCGATGCCCTGCCGGCGGAACCCCAGCGCGGCATCCGCCTGCTCGAGCAGGCCGCCCGACACGACGACCCGCTGGCACTGGCGATGCTCGGCCAGGCCTACCTGGCCGATGAGGTGGTGCCGACCCAGCCGGTGATCGCCGCCCGCTATCTCGAGCGCGGACATGAGCTGGGCCATCCGTTTGCCACCGAACAGCTGGGCGCGCTCTACCTCAGCGGCCGTGGCGTGGCCACCGATCCGGCCCGGGGCGAACGGCTGTTGCGCGAGGCCATCGACCAAGGGCAGAGCGGCGCCCTGCGCACCCTCGGCGAGGCCTATCTGGCCGAGGACGGCCCCCTGCCCTATCAGCCCCGTGAGGCGGAGCGCCTGCTGACCCAGGCGGTGGAAGCCGGCGATACCAGCGCCGCCACCCGCCTGGGCGAGGCCTATCTGACCGGCGAGCTGACCGGCGAACTGAGTCCCGAGACGACAGGCCAGTCGACACAAGCGCTGGCCGGAACTTCGAACACAGCTTCGAACACGACGTCGAACACGACTTCGAACACAACGTCGACCAGTACGTCGGACAGCACCTCACAGCTTCCGACTGGCCCGAATCCCACCCAGGAACCGGGCGGCGACGCCATGGCCGTGGCCGATGGTGCTTCGACCCAGCGAGGAAATTCTCGGGTGGATCACGGACGGCGCCTGCTGGAGAACGCCGCCGAGCAGGGCGACGCCTACGCCATGGTCGTCCTCGGCCGCGCTTACCGCGACGGTACCGGGGTGAGCCGTGACCTCGCCCAGGCCACCGAGTGGCTCGAACGGGCCGAGGCCGCCGGCCACCCCTCCGCCGCCGAGGCGCTGATGCGCACCCAGCGCGATCGCGGCCAGGCCGGTGACATCCAGGCGCTGATCGCCTCTGCCCGTCAGGGCAACGTCAACTCCATGGCGGACCTGGGCCGCGCCTATCGCGACGGCCAGGGCGTCGGGCGCAACCTGTCCGAGGCCAGCCGCTGGCTCGAGCGTGCCGCCCGGCAGGGTCATCCAGGTGCCGCCGCCGCGCTTGGCCGCATGTACCTGGACGGTGAAGGCGTCGCCCGCGACCCGGCCAAGGGCGCCGAGCTGCTCCAGATGGCGGTGGCCGGTGGCCACGCCGGCGCGCGTGCTGACCTGGGCGGCATGCTGCTGACCGGAAACGGCGTGGAAGCCGACCCCGAGCGGGGTCGTCGCCTGCTGAGCGAAGCCGCCGAGGCCGGCAACGAGTACGCCGCCCAGACCCTTGGCGAGGCCTACCTCGAAGCCAATGGCGTCAGCGCCGACCCGGCCGAGGCCGAGCGCTGGCTGACCCGGGCCAGCGACGCCGGCAGCCTGTCGGCACGCGCCCTGCTTGGCACCGCCCTGGTGCGAGGCGACCAGAGCCTGGCTCAGGACCCGAGCCGGGGCGAACAGCTGCTGACCAGCGCCGCCGACCAGGGACACGCCGGCGCCCAGGCCAGCCTCGGCCGCGAGTACCTGCGCGGTGAAAACCTCGAGCGGGATACCCGCCAGGGCGCCGACTACCTGCTCAAGGCCGCGCGTCAGGGCCACGAGACCGCGCGGCTGGCGCTGGCCAAGGCCTACCTGGCCGCCAATGGCCTGGAGAACGCCAACCGTGAGCAGGCGCTGGTATGGCTCGACGGGGTCATGGACGGCAACTCCCAGATGGCGTCCCAGACCCTGCACGACCTGCTCTCCGACGAGGCTACCCTGGCCGCCATGCCGGAGACCATGAACGCCGGCGGCTGACCCCTGCCCCTGGCGTCACGCCCCAGGCGCCATGTGCCCACTAACTGGCACATGGCGCCCTGGGTTACCTCACGGCTTCTCATGCCCGCAGCTTCACCGTCGCCTGAGTCCCCCTGAGTATTCTCCCGCTCGCCTTTCCAGGCGCTCACCATCTTGCCCGGACTGCGCCCTTGCCTGCGTGCTGCCCGCCTTCACCTGGCTTTTTCGGGGCGGCCCTTTTGGATACCTCGACAAACACAGCTAAAGTGCTGAGACGACAGCCACGGCGCCCGTGCGCCCTGACAGGAGACCACCATGAGCTATCGTCCCGCCGAAGACCGTTACGAACGCATGCGCTATCACCGCTGCGGTCGCAGTGGCCTCAAGCTGCCCGCCCTGTCCCTCGGGCTGTGGCACAACTTCGGCCACAACGCCCATGAAGACAACGCTCGCGAGATCTGCCGTACCGCCTTCGATCACGGCATTACCCACTTCGACCTGGCCAATAACTATGGCCCGCCGCCTGGCAGCGCCGAGTCCATGTTCGGGCGCATCCTCAAGACCGACTTCGCCGGCCACCGCGATGAAATGATCATCTCCACCAAGGCGGGCTATAACATGTGGCCTGGCCCCTACGGCGAGTGGGGCAGCCGCAAGTATCTGCTGTCGAGCCTCGACCAGAGTCTCAAGCGCCTGGATCTGGACTACGTCGACATCTTCTACTCCCACCGCTTCGATCCCGAGACACCGCTGGAAGAAACCATGGGCGCGCTGGACCAGGCAGTACGCTCGGGCAAGGCGCTCTACGCCGGTATCTCGTCGTACAGCCCTGAGCGCACCCGCGAGGCCGCTCGCCTTCTGCGCGAACTGGGAACCCCCTGCCTGATCCACCAGCCCAGCTACTCGATGATCAACCGCTGGATCGAGGACGACGGGCTGCTCGATGTGCTGGACGATGAAGGCATCGGCTCGATCGTCTTCTCGCCACTGGCCCAGGGCCTTTTGACCGCCAAGTACCTGGGTGGGGTGCCTGACGACAGCCGTCTTGCTCGCGGTGGTGCGATCCGCGAACAGCACCTGTCCGACGACAACCTCGAGCGTGTAAGGGCGCTCAACGCCATCGCCGAGCGGCGTGGCCAGAGTCTGGCGCAGATGGCGATTGCCTGGGTGCTGCGCGGCGGCCGCGTGACCAGCGCCTTGATCGGCGCCAGCCGCCCCGATCAGGTCAGCGACTGCGTCGAGGCCCTGGACAACCTCGACTTCAGCGACGAGGAGCTGGCCGACATCGACCGCTACGCGGTGGATGGTGGGGTCAATCTATGGGCCCAGTCCTCCAAGGCCTAGGGCTTGTCTGAAAAGTGCCTGCGCTCGTCGACTTTTCGGACAGTGCCTCGGCAAGCCAGCTCGGCAAGCCAGAAAGCATCAAGCCTGCCGCGCACACCGAAACTGCGCCTGCGCTCGATCACAAGGTGACCAGTTGCACCCCGCTGCAACACACCAGTGACTTGTCGCCACGATCGGGCCAGGCCTCGCGCGTATAGGCGTAGATCTGGATGTCCAGGGTGCTCTTGCCAGCGTGCAGATGGCGCTTCAGGGCCTGGGTCACCGGTACCCGCTTGAACGCCGGTGTCATCGGATGGGAAGGCCGGGTATCGAAACGTCTGAGACCATCCGGGCCATGGCAGTGTCCTGGCGAACCCCAGCATTCGGCGTGGCCGAACAGCGCAAAGGTGCCGGCATAGCCCCGGCTTTGCGGGGTCACCCTGGCCGGCAGGCGCGCGCTGAAGAAGAGCCAGGCGGTGTAGCTGGGGCGCAGGTGGTGGATGCCATACAGCTCGACGAAGGCTTCCTCGAACTCATCGGCGCGAAGCGCGCCCAGGTCGAGCCGCGGCAGGCGATAGCGTTGCTCGATCATCAGGCCTCCTCCAGACCGCTGCCGGCCAGGGTCAGGTCCGCCACCGAACGGGCATACTCGTAGCCCAGCGACTGGACATTGAGCACTTCGCCGACGGTCAGGCCGAAGGGTTCCAGCACGATCTCCTCGAGTCCCGGGGGAAAGTTGGTGATGCCGTGGCGCTTCTGCCACAGCGACCAGAGCCGGTCGATCATGCAGTGGTGAGAATAAAAGATCGGATCATAGGCTGCGTAGGTGGTGCTGGCCATGGTCGCACCGACATAGACGTGGAGCTGATCATGCACCGTCTCGATCAGGTCATTGAACTGCTCGAAGGTGTCCACCCGCTCCACCAGGAAGGCCGCGATCTCGCCCAGCGTCGCCCGGCCATCACCGTTCACGTCGGCCACCGGAAAGGAAAACACCGGCAACAGGCCGTCGGGATCACGCTCGGTGACCAGGTCCACCGGTTCGGGCACCTGGGGGGGGAAAAGCTGGATGCGCGAGGAGTGGAGCGGATTCTCCTCGCCATCGATCAGCGCAACATCGAAGGCCTCGGGAATGCCCTCGCCTTCGGTCCAGTCCCACCAGGGGATCGAGACCTCTTCATCGATATCCTGCAGCGACTGCTCCAGACGATGGAGGTAGGCCCGGTGCCAGGGCAGAAACAGCCTGGCGCTAAGGCTGGTGCGAGGCGAGAACTGATGATGCCAGCACCAGCGCCCCGGGGCGCCATGGATGCCGGCGTAGTGGTAGAAGCCTCGATTATCCTGTCGAGCCTTGGACGCGCCCAGTGCAGCGATGTAGCGGCGCATGTGCACACGCTCGGCAGCTTCCACTGGCAGGCGATACATCATCTGACCCGACATGCTTCCCCCTTGCCGTCGCTGTCGACGGCAGTCCCGGGAGCCGAAGGACGATTATCCCCGGCTCGTTTCAGCCTAGTTCAGTCCACAGGGCTCGGCCACGCCACTGTTCGCCCTCATTACCGGCCAGCCAGCCGGCTCGGCTCGCCCCCGAGACATCGTCCTGATGGTCCCAGCCTGCACGGAGCGACCGCCCGTTATTGAGCAATTGCTCAAAATGCGTTTGAATGGCGGCCACCCACGACATCACCGAGTCGTCCCGCGCCCTTCCAAGGAGTCCCCATGGCAAGCGTCACCAATCGAACCCTGCTGGATCTGGGGCGGCTGACCGCCAACCTGGTCACCTACCCCGAAGGCCA
Source organism: Halomonas sp. MMSF_3323 (assembly GCF_030733595.1). Classification (NCBI taxonomy): domain Bacteria; kingdom Pseudomonadati; phylum Pseudomonadota; class Gammaproteobacteria; order Oceanospirillales; family Halomonadaceae; genus Halomonas; species Halomonas sp. MMSF_3323. The sequence continues at coordinate 7,450 of NZ_JASHIT010000068.1, forward strand.
CAGCGTCTATCGCCACAATGACCCCATGGGTGGCGGCCGCTACTACAAGCTGAACCTCATCCTGAAGGCCCCTCAGGCTGGCGGGGTGTTCGAGACCGAAAAGGTGATCTTCAACCTGTTCGACCGGGTGATCCTGTTTCGTCCCGACCTCTACCAGCACAGCGTCTCGAAAATCGAAAAGGGCAAGCGGGTGCTGTTGAGTATTGCCCTGCACACCCCCTAAGCCTACGGCTTGCACCCCCACCGAAGGCCCTGACCTGAGGCGTTGGCGTTGGCGTTGGCGTTGGCGCGACACGCCTATCGAAAATGCACGAAAGGTGCGCCTTAGGCCGGTGCAAGCGTAGCCCTGGCCTCGGACCTGGGCCTACTCGATCATCCACCCCTGCTCGGCTGAACGCCCCCGCCACCTACCGGCCAAACTGTTGGCGATCCCCGGCGCCTCACCCCAGGGCCGGCCCCCGGCATCCTGCCCCAGGCTTCGTCAGCCATGCCAACAGGAGGCGTCAGCTGTGACCACCACCCTCGTTCAGGCGGAAATCGCCGCCAATCGCTTTGGCCTCGGCGCGGGGCCAGGTGAGCTTGCCGAGATCGCCAAGGACCCCCAGGGCTGGGTGCTGGCGCAGATCGACGAGGCCGAACGAGCGCCACTGATCGATCCTCTCGCCGCCCTGCCATCCACCATCACCTATCTGGAACACTTCGATCGCTTTCGCCGAGACCACGCGGCCGCCCGTCGACGCATGAGCGAGGCCGCCGCCAATGACAAGCCCACACAGAGCCTGCCGACCCTGCTCGAGCGTTTTGGCGCGATGAAACAGGCCGAGATCCAGGCCAGGGGGCGCCAGCAGTGTCTGAGTCCGTTTCCGGTACTCGAGCGCTGGGTGATGTTCTGGAGCAACCACTTCACCGTGTCCGCCGACCGCGGCGGCGTACAGTTGCTGCCCGGGGCCTTCGAGCGCGAGGCCATCCGGCCCTATGTGTCGGGTAGCTTTTCGGCCATGCTGCTGGGCGTCGAGCAGCATCCGGCCATGCTGCTCTATCTCGACAATGCAGCGTCGGTGGGCCCCGATTCGCCGCTGGCCAGAAGTGCCAGAGCTTCTGCCGGACGGCTCGGGCTCAACGAGAACCTGGCGCGGGAAATCCTGGAGCTGCATACCCTCGGCGTGGACGGCCCCTATCAACAGCAGGACGTGATCGAACTGGCCAGGGCCATCACCGGATGGCGGACACGGCTCGAACTGCCGCCATCGACCGAGGCGCCGGCCCTCGGCCCCTACGGCAGCCTGTTTCATGGCGCGGCCCATCAAGGCGGCGAGCGAGAACTGCTGGGGCGGCGCTTCGCTGCAGGCGGGGCCAGGCAGGGGCGTGACATGCTGCGTTTTGTGGCCGGCCAGGAGGCCACCGCAACCTTTGTCGCCACCAAGCTTGCCCGTCACTTTGTCGCCGACGACCCACCCAGTGAGCTGGTATCGGCCTTGGCCTCCACCTTCCAGCACGAGAACGGTCGCCTGTCGACGCTGTTTCGCACCCTGTTCAGCCACCCCCAGGCGTGGCAGCCGCAAGCGCTCAAGTTTCGCCGTCCACAGGAATATCTCGTCGCGCTCTATCGCGCCCTGGGCAAGGCACCCTCGCCCGATGGCAGTGACTGGGGCCAGCAGCTTCGCCTGCTGGGCCAGCCACCTTTTCTTGCCGGCGCCCCGGCCGGATGGAGCGATGATGCCAACGACTGGATCGGTGCCGACACCTTGAACAAGCGACTGCTGGTGGCCCAGCGCCACGCCGGTGACGCCAGCGGCGAGGCCATGGAGCTGGCCCAGCAGAGCCTGGGCCCTCGCCTGCGTGAAGCCACCGCCGTGGCGCTCAGTCAGGCGCCCCGCAACCAGGCGCTGGCCATGGTGCTGGCAAGCCCCGAGTTTCAGTGGCGCTGAGCGCCGTCGCGACACCACCCAATGGAATCCGCTATGTTCAACCGACGCGAGTTTCTCAAGGCGCTGGGCGCAGGCACCAGCCTGCTGCTGTGGCCCTCGCTGGCTGCGGCAGACTCCCCGCTCGGCAAGCGCCGCCTGGTCGTCGTACTGCTGCGCGGTGCCCTCGATGGCCTCGCCGCCGTCCCCTGCGACAGCGACCCCGCCTACCAGCGCTTGCGCGGTAGCCTGGCATCGCAGGAAGGAGTCGTTGCACCACGACTGGACGGGACCTTTTCGCTGCATCCGTCACTGGCCTTCTGCCACCGTCTCTACCAGGCCGGCGACTTCGCCGTGGTTCACGCCTGCGGACTGCCCTATCAGGGACGCTCGCACTTCGACGCCCAGGAGTGCCTGGAAAACGGCACCGCCACCCCCACAGGAAGCCGCACCGGCTGGCTGAACCGAGCGGTGGGCAGCCTCGGCGACACCCAGGGGCTGGGCCTCACCTCCTCGCGCCCGTTGTTGATCCGTGGGCCGGCCCCCTTCGCCACCTGGTCGCCGTCGGCGCACGGCACCACCCAGCCGTCACTGGCCCAGCGGGTCGCAGCGCTCTATCGACAGGATGCCCGACTGGGCCCGGTGTTCGAGCGCGCCCTGGCGATGCAACAGATGGCCCCCACTGGCGTCGACAGCGGTGGCCGGCTGGAGGACACCCTGGCGGCGGCAGCGCAGTTCCTGTCCGCCGCAGATGGCCCCCAGATCGCCATGGTGGAGGACGACGGCTGGGACACCCACGCTCGCCAGAATGCGGTGCTGTCACGCAAGCTTGAACAGCTGGATAGCGGGCTTGCAGCGCTGCACGGCAAGCTCGGCGAACGCTGGCAGCGCACCGCCGTGGTGGTCATCACCGAGTTTGGCCGCACGGTGGCCGTCAACGGCACCGGTGGCACCGATCATGGCACCGCCAGCTGCATCCTGCTGGCCGGTGGCGCCATTCGAGGGGGGCGCGTCCACGGCCAGTGGCCGGGGCTCGCCCGGTTGCGTGACGACCGTGATCTGATCGCCGCCCAGGACACCCGCGCCGTCCTCAAGGGTGTGCTGCGTGACCACCTTGGCCTCGACCTCGATCCCCTGGCCGAGCAGGTCTTTCCCGACAGTCGGCAGGTGGGCCCTCTAGCTGGCCTGATTGGCTGATCGGCTGGCCTGAGCGGCTGGCGGTAATGGCGTCGTGCACCGGGCCTTACCAGGCTGGAAAAGGGTCATCCGAGCCGACCCAGGCGTCCATGCCGAGGGCCAGCTCCGATTCGCTCAGCAGGCACTCATCCAGCGCCTGACGAATGCGATGCTCCGCCAGGTTCTGGCCGATGAACACCAGTTCCTGGCGCATATCACCGAAGGGCTCCTGCCATTTGGCCAGAATCGCCTCGCGATACTCCGGGTCCTCGGGCCACTGATCCTCGGGTACCGCCCGCCAGAAGCGACCCGCCAGGCCATGGTGAGCGATGCCTCCCGCCTGACTCCACTGACCGGCGAACTGAGGACGGCTGGCTAGCCAGAAGAACCCCTTGGAGCGCAGCAAGGTGCCACCGAACCAGTCGCCATGCAGCAGTTCATGAAACCTGCGCGGGTGGAAGGGGCGGCGCGCCTCATAGGCAAAACTCGAGATACCGTACTCCTCGGTTTCCGGCACATGCTCACCGCGCAGCTCCTTGAGCCAGCCCGGCGCCCGCTGGGCCCGCTCGAAGCTGAAGCGTCCGGTATCCAGCACCCGCGACAGCGCCACCTCGCCCTGGACCATGTGGACGATGTCGGCCTCGGGATTGAGGGCGCGCAGTACCGCCTCGACCTCCGCCAGTTGCTGCGCCGAGATCAGGTCGCACTTGCTGATCGCCAGCACATCGCAGAACTCGATCTGGTCCACCAGCAGGTCGGCGACATTGCGCTCATCGTCCTCGCCCAGCGACTCCCCCGCCTCCTTGAGGGAGCGGGCTTCAGAGTACTGGCTCAGAAAATTGGCGCCATCGACCACGGTGACCAGGGTATCGAGTCTGGCGATCTCGGACAGGCACTGACCGTCCTCATCGGCGAAGGTAAAGGTCTCCGCCACCGGCAGGGGTTCAGAGATGCCGGTGGATTCGATCACCAGGCTGTCGAAGCGCCCCTCCTCGGCCAGCCTGCGGACCTCGATCAACAGGTCCTCGCGCAGGGTGCAGCAGATACAGCCGTTGCTCATCTCCACCAGGCGCTCTTCGGCGCGGTTCAGCGTGACCCCGTCCTCCAGCTCGTCTGATGCCCCTGGCCCACCGCGCACCAGAGCGGCGTCGATATTGACCTCGCTCATGTCATTGACGATGACCGCGACCCGACGCCCCTGGCGATTGGCCAGAAGGTGATTCAGCAAGGTGGTCTTGCCGGCTCCCAGAAAGCCTGACAGTACCGTGACCGGCAACCTGGCATCATTCATGAACCTGTTCTCCCCATGTGCGCTCGCAAAGGAAAGCCCCTCTCTGCACGAGGCGCTTTCCTTGTTTTAAATGTTACGTTATAACATTGTAAACACATCCCATGGAGACGCCAAGATGTCGCTGTCGAGCTCACTGTCCACCTGCGTCGACGGAGACGCCTCGAGCGCGTCTTGCGAGGCGCAGCCAAGTGTCCACTGGGCCCAGGGTATCGATGCCTCGATCCTGCCGCGCATCTTCGAGCAAGGCATCACCATCGCGGTGATGCAGCGCGCGCTGTCCCCCAGCCTGGAACACAGCATCCAGGCACAGTGCGATACCAAGCGTCGCTGGAGCTTTCAGTGGCTGGGACTTCCCGACGTCGCCATGAAGCGCGAACTCCGGCGCAGCATGCCCGCCCCGGAGCAAGCCTGCCCCCTGGTAGACGACGTGGTGCTGTTGACCCAGGCCATGGCGATGCTGTTCGACACCGACACTCTGGGGGTACGGTTACGCCTGCTGGACAGCGCCATGTGTCCACGCTTTCACTGCGACAAGTTGCCGGTACGACTGGTCACCAGCTATCGGGGGCCGGGCAGCGAATGGCTGCCCGAGTCTGCGGTCAATCGCGCCGGGCTCGGCGCACCCTCGCCGGACAAGCCCGAGACGCTTCGTCAGGCCCATGCCATTCAGCGGCTGGGCACCGGCGACCTGGCACTGTTGAAGGGAGACGGCTGGAGCGGCAACGAGGGCCGCGGACTGGTACACCGCAGCCCGGCGCAGCAGGCAGGGGAGACGCGCCTTCTGTTGACCATCGATCCGAGCTGAGTCGAGCGGCCGCCGACGCTTTGCCAGGGGCGTGGCGGCCGCCTGCGCACGCAACGCGTGGTCAGTGGATCTTCAGGCGTGGCCCGACCGAGCGGCCGAGGACGTCGCTCAGCGCCTCGGCGGTACCCTTGAGTGGCCCCAGCAGGATGAACTGGTGCTGGCGCTGCAGTCCCTGGTAGGCCGCCCGCGCGAGTCGCCCGCGCAACTGGACGTCGTCGGCGAACCAGCCTTTCACTTCGCCGACGCTGCCGGCCTCACCCAGCGACAGCAGGGTACCCTTGTCCTCGTAGACGAAGGGCGCCGGCGTTTCCCCCGCGAGAAAACGCGGCAACTCCTTGGCCAGATGTTCTGCCTGCTCGCTGGCCGCCTGGGCGGTGGGCGGTGCGGGCTCGTCGTCGATAACCGAGCAGTCGCCCAGCGCAAAGACGTGATCACTGTCGACACTCTGCAGGGTCGGCTTCACCCGCCACTGGCGCTTCTTGTTGGTCGCCAGCGCGTCGATCGAATCGGCCACCGGCGGCCCCACGCGACCGGCCGCCCAGATGGTCAGGTCCGCCGGAAACTCGTCGCCGCCATCGGTGATCAGACGGTCGCGATCGACGCGACTGACCTGTTGTTCGGTATGAATGTCGATGCCGACATTCAAAAGGCGCTTGCGGATGGACTGGCGCACCTCATCCTCCATGCCCGGCATGAAGGTATCGGTCGCCTCCAGCAGGGTCACCTTGACCCTGGGCTGGCACTCTCGTGGGGCCACACTCGAGGCCCGCGCCTCGGTGGCCAGCAGCCCTGCCAGTTCCACCCCGGTGGCCCCTGAACCGACGATGGCGATATGGAAGGGATCACTGCGCTGCCCGGCGCGATGCGCCAGCAGCCCCGTCGAGAAGCGCTCGAACAGTCGCTCGGCGTCGGCCTCGCTGTCGAGCATCAGGGCATGCTCGAGCACGCCGTCCACGCCCATGTCCGGGGTCACCCCGCCAATCGCCAGCACCACCGCCTGGTAGCCGATGCAGCGACCGGGCACCCTCACCCGACCGTCGTCTTCGGGCCACTCGGCCAGGGTCAGGGTACGCGCCTCGGGATCGATGTCCGCGAGTTCACCGCGCTCGAAGCCGAACCCCCAGTGCTCGGCGAGCCCTGCGTAGTCCAGCTCATCGACCTCGCCGCGCCGAAAACCGGCGGCAAGCTCATGCAACCGCGGTTTCCACACATGGGTGGCGCTACGATCGATCAGCAATACGTCCTTGTGGCCTGCCTTGGCCAGCCGGATGGCAAGCTCGAGGCCGCCGGCACCACCACCTACGATCACCACGCCTTCACTGCGAACGTTCATGGGACCTCCTGTCATCGCCCCTGCGGGGGATCCACAGGGACGTCCGGTGTCGATTCGTCCCCACCCTACCACTCCGTGCCCGGCTTGAGGACATGCTCGTTGCAGCGTAGTTTGGGGAGGTCGGAAACGGAACTTCTTCAGGAGATTGCCCCTATGCACACCCCTGAGAACCAGCTGATGACTGACCATGCCTATCTTGGCGGACGTTGGGTCGAGGCCAGTGACGGCAAGACCCGGGAGGTCGAAGACCCGGCCACCGAAAAGACCATCGGCAAGGTGCCCCAGCTGACCGAGGACCAGTTGGGCGAGGCCATCGATGCCGCCAGTCAGGCCTTCGAGCGCTGGCGTGACACCCCCGCCCTGGAGCGCGCCGACGCGCTGATGGCCTGGTACCAGGCGATGCAGGACAACGCCGAGGCGCTGGCCCGCCTGATGACCCTGGAGCAAGGCAAGCCCCTGGCCGAGGCCCGTGGCGAGGTCGATTACGCCGCCAGCTTCCTGCGCTGGTTTGCCGGCCAGGCGCGACGCATCGCCGGTGATACCCTGGCCTCGGATGACCCCGACATCTCGCTTGGCACGCTGCGCCAGCCGGTCGGCGTGGTGGCCATCATTACCCCCTGGAACTTCCCGCTGGCGATGATTACCCGCAAGGTCGGGGCCGCGCTGGCGGCGGGCTGCACCACCCTGGTCAATCCAGCAAGCCAGACCCCTTTCTGCGCACTTGCCCTGGCCAGACTGGCCGAACAGGCCGGGCTGAACCGGGGCGAATTCAACGTCCTCACCTGCCCCGGCAAGCGCTTTTCCGAAAAGGTCTGTGACGACAATCGCGTTCGCGCGCTGTCGTTCACCGGCTCCACCGAGGTCGGCCGGACGCTGCTGGCTCAGGCCGCCGACACGGTCAAGCGCAGCGCCATGGAGCTGGGTGGCAACGCCCCTTTCATCGTCTGCGAGGACGCCGACCTGGACGCCGCCGTGGAAGGCGCCATCGCCGCCCGCTTCCAGACCAGCGGACAGGACTGCGTGGCGGCCAACCGCCTGTTCGTCCACCGTTCTCTCTACGACACCTTCATCGAGCGCTTCACCCAGCGCATGAATGACATGCCGGTGGGCAACGGCTTCGATGAGGACAGCAAGATCGGCCCGCTGATCAACCGCGACGCGGTGGCCAAGGCCCGCGAACTGGTAGAGGACGCCAGATCCCGGGGGGCGCGCGTGCTCGGTCGCGGCCAGGGCCAGGCCCCAGGGCCACGCTTCTTCATGCCGACCCTGGTGGCCGGCTTCACCGATGATATGCGCATCGCCAGTGAAGAATCCTTCGCGCCCCTCGCCCCGGTGCGCGCCTTCGACAGCGATGACGAGGCCATCGCCGCTGCCAACGACACGGTCTACGGTCTGGCCGCCTACGTCTATGCCAGCGACCATCAGCGCATCCGTCGCTACCAGCAACGTCTGGAAGTCGGCATGGTCGGTTCCAACACCATGGATATCACCGGGCCCCAGGTCCCCTTTGGCGGCGTCAAGCAGTCCGGTCTCGGTCGTGAAGGCGGCCTCGAGGGCATGGAGGAATACCTCGAGACCAAGTACCTGTGCACCGCCCATGGCTAGCGTGTACACACCCTGAGTCCCCCGGGAGAAGCGCAGCCTTCTCCCGGGGAGCACGGTTATCTACTGCGACCCCGTCCTGCCGAGGATACCCGGCAGGGCCTGCGGCGCCCCCAC
>NZ_JASHIT010000069.1:0-14467 GCF_030733595.1 Halomonas sp. MMSF_3323
CCCTGGCGCCGTTGCTTGGCGACCGTCCTCTGCGCTCCCGTGCGCTGATGGTCGCCATGGCCGAGCGTCGCCGCCAGTCTCGCTGACGTTTCAGCGCGCTGATATCGCCTGGCCGCGGGTGACCGCCGGCCTGTCGGCGGTGCTACCATAGGGCTCGTCTTTCATCCCCATGACGGAGAACCTTGATGCATCCCCCTCGACTGCTGCTCGGCGTCAACATCGACCATATCGCGACCCTGCGCCAGGCCCGCGGTACCCGCTATCCCGACCCGATTCAGGCGGCCCTGGTCGCCGAAGAAGCCGGCGCCGATGGCATCACCGTCCATCTGCGGGAGGACCGCCGTCATATCCAGGAACGCGACGTGCGCCTGCTGGCCGAGGTTCTCAACACCCGCATGAATCTCGAGATGGCCGTGACCGAGGAGATGCTGGCGCTGGCCGAAGAGGTACGTCCGGCCCACGTCTGTCTGGTGCCGGAGAAGCGCGAGGAGCTGACCACCGAAGGTGGCCTGGACGTGGTCGGCCAGTTCGACGCCATCGAAGCCGCCTGTCGCCGACTGGCCGCCGTGGGGGCAGAGGTATCGTTGTTCATCGATCCCGATCCGGATCAGATCGCCAGCGCCAGGCGCGCCGGTGCTCCGGCCATCGAGCTGCACACCGGCGCCTTCGCCGAGGCCGATAACGACAGCGAGCGGGCTCGCGAGTACCAGCGCATCGTGGCCGCCGCCGAAATGGGCGTCGAGCTCGATCTGATCGTCAACGCCGGTCACGGCCTGCATTACCATAACGTCGAGGCCATCGCCGCCATCCCCGGCCTCAACGAGCTCAATATCGGTCACGCCATCATCGCCCGGGCGCTGTTCGTCGGCCTCAAGGAGGCGGTGGCGGAGATGAAGCGACTGATGCTGGCCGGCTACGAGGCGGGGCTGGTCGCGGCCATCGACGAATTTGAGCAAGAGCACGAGCATGACCACGACCATCAGCACTGAGGCGTTGCCGATGTCAGCGCCGGCTCGAGGAGGTCTGTCTGTCGGGACCTTGCTCGGGAATACCGGGTCTGTCGGAGCCCTGGCATGATCCTCGGCATCGGCACCGACATCGCGCGGATCGAACGCTTCGATGCGGCCATTGCGCGCCATGGCGCGCGCTTCGCCGAGCGTATCCTGGGGCCGCTGGAAGCCGAGCGCTACACCGAGGCGCCACGGCCTTCGGCCTTTCTGGCCAAGCGCTTCGCCGCCAAGGAGGCCTGGCTCAAGGCACTGGGCACCGGTCTTCGCCACGGCATGCGCTGGACCGAGATACAGGTGGTCAACGATCCCCTAGGGCGGCCGGAGCTGGTGGTCTCGGGGGAAGCGCTACGTCTGGCCGACCAGGCGGGCGTCGGCGCCTGTCACCTGAGTCTCAGCGACGAGACCGATGTGGCACTGGCCTTCGTGGTGCTCGAAAGGCGTTGATCGCTGCGGGGGGTGCTGCCCGAAGTGCGAGCGACAGTTGCCTGCGTCGGCTAAAGCGGTCCCTTCAGTGGGGTTTCTCCGCTGTCCTGCTGCCAGCGCTCGACCTGGGTCATGGCCTGCTCCAGGTTGGGCAGCAGCGGACGAACGCCGTCGATCCCGCGTGAGCGAAGTCGGGTCTCGAGGGTTTCCACCAGCAGCGCCATGCGCGGTACACCGCAGTAGCGGCAGGCGCCGTTGAGGGCGTGGATGCTATCGAGCAGGGCCTCTTCGTCCTCGGCCGCCAGCGCCGCCTCGATCTCTCGACGGGTCTCGTCCAGCGATGCCCCCAGGCTCGCCAGCAACTGCCTGGCCAGCGCTTCGCGCCCACCCGCCAGGCGGGTGCCCAGGGCGATGTCGATGTCGGGCAGGTCGTTGCCCTGGTCGTCGCTGTTGTCACGGGTCTGGCCCTGGTCCTTGCCAAGGTTCTTGCCATGCTCCTTGCCTTGCTCCTTGCTTCGCTCCTTGCCATGGGCCTGGTCTGGGACAGCCGGCTCGACCGAGTCATCAGCGTCACTGGCGTCCTGTCGATACTTGTCGGTGACCGGTGAGTTCGGCGCTGGGGTCGTCTCCGTCAGGCCGCTGCCCAGCCTTTCTCTGAGCAGGCGGTCGAGGCACTCGGTGTCGAGTGGCTTGATCAGCACATCGTCCATGCCGCTTTGCAGAAGCGCTCGGCGCTGGTGTTCCAGCACGTGGGCGGTCACCGCGATGATCGGTCGCTTCGCCCAGGCGGGGCTGAGTTGGCGGATCGCCTGGGTCGTCTCCACACCGTCCATGCCACCCATGCGAATATCCATCAGTACCATGTCATAGAGCTGCTGCTGGGCCAGCGCCAGGGCTTCTTCCCCACTGGTGGCCAGGGTCACGCGCCGCTCCGGGCCTTCCACCAGTTCTCGCAGCAGCAGGCGGTTGGTCTCACTGTCATCGACGATCAGCAGGCTGGCCATGGAGGTTTGCGTGTCCGGCGAAGGCGGCGGGGTCTGCGAGTTGTTCCACTGGGGCGGTGCAGCCGGGGCCGCTGTCGACGTCTCGTCGGGCACATGGGGCTGACGAGACGGTAGCGCCGGCGGGGACGTCGGCGCAGGCAGGCTCGGCCTGTGGCGAGTACCGGCGAGGGCGCCCTCCACCGCTTCCGCCAGGGTCTGGCGAGCCAACGGCTTGGACAGTACGCTCGAGCCATCGGGCAGGCCCAGTCCGGGCACATCCGGAAGTCCCGCATTGATCAACAGCAGGGTGGGGCAGTTGCGCTGCCTGAGTCGAGCGCGCAGCTCACCGATGCGGCCCTCTTCGAGCTCCTCGATGGCGATGGCTTCCAGTGCCAGCGCGGCCTGCTGAGGGCTCGCCACAACCCGGGCGTCCCACTGTTCGAGCATGTGCAAAAGGGCCCTGCGGGTGGGGCCGTGGGGTTCCTCGACAAAGATCGAGGCCTGGTCGAGCGCCAGTTCGGGCGCACGCACCTGGCTTGCGGTGCTGGTCAGGGGCAGGGTGAAGTGGAAGGTGGAGCCGTGGTCGAGGGTGCTGTCCACGCCGATGGTGCCGCCCATCTGCTCGATCAGCTGCCTCGAGATGGCCAGCCCCAGGCCGGTGCCGCCGTACTGGCGACTGTGTCCGGCGGTGGCCTGGCGGAAGGCCTGGAACAGCCGTCGCTGCTGGCTGTCACTGAGGCCGATGCCGGTATCGCTGACGCTGATGCGCAGGGTGAAGCGCTCGTGGCGGGACTGTTCGACCATGACCCGCACGATGATCTCGCCGCGGTCGGTGAACTTGATGGCATTGTTGACCAGGTTGGTGATGATCTGGCGCAGTCGCAGCGGATCACCGGTGATTTCCGCCGGTACGTCGTCATAGATCAGGCTGAGCAGCTGCAGGCCCTTCTGCTGGGCCAGTGGCGCCTGCAGCCCCAGCACCTCGTCGACCAGCGACTGGAGGTCCACCGGCACCTGTTCCAGCACCAGACGACCGGCTTCCAGCTTGGAGAAGTCGAGCACATCGTTGACCAGCGACATCAGGTTGTCGCAGGCCCGTTGCACCTGGTCGAGCCACTCGCGCTGACGCGGGTCCAGCGACGAGCGCCCCAGCAGCCGGCAGAAGCCGATGATGCCGTTGAGCGGCGTGCGGATCTCATGGCTCATGTTGGCCAGAAACTCCGACTTGACCCGGTTGGCCTCCACCGCCTGGCGATGGGCCATGTCGAGCTCGATGTTCTGCACCTCGATGGTCTCCATGGACTCCTGAAGTTCCGAGGTGGCGTGTTCGATCTGCTGCTGCAGGTCTTCGCGCGCCCGCGCCTGGTGGTCGATCAGGGCGTTGACCCGGCGCCCCAGCTCGGCCAGCTCCAGCGGGTGGTCCAGCGGCAGGTGGTGGGGCTGACGACCGGCGGCGAGCTGGTCGAGCAGGTGGGCGATGTCATCCAGCGGCTGGGTCAGGCGGCGGCCCAGGGTGAAGGCCACCAGAAACAGCAGAAGGCCGCAGACCAGCAGGATCATGGCGCCCCTGGCGATATCGCTGTAGGTGGCGAGCAACAGCAGCGAGGCGTCGATATCGAGGATCAGGTAGGCGCCGTCCACGGCAGTGATCGGCGTCGTCAACACCCACTGGCGATAGTGCTGGGTCAACAGCCCCTGGCTGGGAGCCTCGACGTTCAGCGCTTCGGCCCGCAGTCGACCGAGTTCAAGCACCACCTGATCCTGCTGCACCAGGCGCAGGGCACGGACGCTGGGAATATCCATCAGGCGATTGGCAGCGGCCTGAACGCCGGCAATATCGTCCAGCGACAGGGCCTCGCCCAGCTCCGGGGCCACCAGCCGCGTGGCGGTAGAGAGGTTTTCTTCCATGGCGGCCTCGCGCAGGGCATGGTCCTGATACAAGGCGAGGCTGATCGCCAGCCCCAGCAGCAGCAGCGGCAGCCCCACGAGGGCTAGCATCAACCGTGTTCTCAAACTCATAGGCGCTGCGTTCCTGGCCGGGAATAGGCGCGGACGAAGAGCGGCCACCGCCGCCTCGTACGTCTCCATGTCACCCCATGGGACCATGCCTGTCCAGTGGCGAGGGGCGTCGATATAATGGCGTCAGATGACGTTACAAGGAAAGTCTTATGGAATTCCCCTACCTCGACCAGCTGGTCGGCAAGACCCCGCTGGTCCGCCTCAAGCGCATCAGCGCCGGGCGCAACAATGTGCTGCTGGCAAAGCTCGAGGGTGACAATCCGGCGGGCTCGGTCAAGGATCGGCCGGCCCTGTCGATGTTCGACGAGGCCGAAAAGCGCGGCGAGATCGCCCCCGGCGACACCCTGATCGAGGCGACATCCGGCAATACCGGCATCGCCCTGGCCATGGTCGCGGCGATGAAGGGCTATCGCATGGTGCTGATCATGCCGGAGAACGCCTCCAGCGAGCGCAAGCAGGCCATGGCGGCCTACGGTGCCAGGCTGATCGAGGTCAGCAAGGAAGGCGGCATGGAAGAGGCCCGGGACCTGGCCGATACCATGGTCGCCCGAGGCGAGGGCAAGTCGCTGGACCAGTTCGCCAATCCCGACAACCCGCTGGGTCACTATCGCACCACCGGCCCCGAGCTGTGGCAGCAGACCGACGGTCGAATTACCCACTTCGTCAGCTCCATGGGGACCACCGGCACCATCATGGGGGTGTCGCGTTACCTGAAAGAGCAGCGCGCCGACATCGAGATCATCGGCCTGCAGCCCGAGGACGGCGCCAGCATCGCCGGGATACGTCGCTGGCCCGAGGCCTACCTGCCGAAGATCTTCGAACCCCAGCGGGTCGATCGGGTACTGGACATCGGCCAGCACGAGGCTGAAGAACACATGCGCCGACTGGCCCGGGAAGAAGGAATCCTGGCGGGGGTGTCCTCGGGAGGCGCCCTGGCCGGGGCGCTCAGGGTGGCCGAGGAGGTCGAGAACGCGGTGATCGTGTTCATCGTCTGCGACCGGGGGGACCGTTATCTCTCCACCGGTCTGCTGGCGCCGGAGTCCTGAGGTGGCTGGACTGGGAAAACGCCGCCCGCCGCGTCAGCGCTCCGGTGTCTCGGGGCTTGCTCACAAGCGCCCGTCGGACACTCGCCGGGCCTACCAGACCGACACGTCCGATGAGCTGCCCGACGAGCTCGAGATTCAGGGGCTGTCCCACGATGGCCGCGGGATTGCCCGTTCGCCCGCCGGCAAGACCCTGTTTGTCGAGGGGGCCTTGCCCGGCGAGCGGGTCAGGGTGGCGGTGCATCGCACCCGCAAGCGCTACGACGAGGCCCACCTGCGTGAGCTGATCGAGGCCGCGCCGACCCGGGTGACGCCGCCCTGTCCCTACATCGAGCGCTGTGGCGGCTGTGATCTGCAGCATCTGGAACTCGACGCCCAGCGTCGTCACAAGGCCGTCGTACTGTCGGAGCTGCTGGCCCGTCAGGGCGTCGAGGTCGACCTCGAACGCATCGAGGTGCTGGCCAGTGATGACGTCGCCTATCGCCGCCGTGCTCGGCTGGGGGGCAGGGTCGATGCCGACGGCGGCATCCATCTGGGCTTTCGCGCCAGGCGCAGTCACCGGCTGGTATCGGTGGAGAGCTGCACCGTTCTGGTGCCGGAGCTGTCGTCGCTGCTGGCACCGTTGCACCAGCAGCTGGCGAGCCTCGAGGCGCCACGCCAGGTCGGCCATCTGGAACTGCTGGCCAGCGACGGCCAGGTGACCCTGGTGATCCGCCAACTGCGCGAGCAACCCGCGGACCTGGCACGCTGGCGTGCATGGGCCGATGAGCGAGGCATCGCCGTCGGCGTGCTGGCAGGCCGTGAACAGGTTCGCTTCGAGTGGCTGGTGACCCCGCCCCGAGGACTCCAGGTGACGGTCCCGTCGGCGCGTGGCCCGCTCAGCCTCGGCGTCGGACCGAGCGACTTCCTGCAGGCCAACGCCCAGGTCAACCAGCGCATGATCGAGACCGCGCTGGATTGGCTGGGAACACCTCGCCGGGTCGATGAACCCCTGCTGGATCTGTTCGCCGGGATCGGCAATTTCAGCCTGCCGCTGGCGGCGTCGGGCTACGCGGTGAGCGCGGTGGAAGGCTCGCCGGAGATGACCGCGCGCCTGGCCGACAACGCCGCGGGCGCGGATCTGGACGTGGCTGCCCTCCAGGGCAACCTGCATGACGAAGGGCAGGTGGCAAGGCTGTTGCGTACCCATGATGCCGAGGTGGTGGTACTGGACCCACCGCGCGAGGGGGCCGAGGCGCTGTGCCGGGCACTGGCCAAAAGTACGGTGTCCCGGGTCTTGTATATTGCCTGTGATCCCGCCACGCTTTCTCGCGATGCGGCACACTTGTTGCAGGGAGGTTATCGTCTGCAACGGGTCGCCATGGCGGACATGTTCGTGCACACCTCGCACCTCGAGTCGATGGTACTGTTCGAACGCCAGGGGCCGTCGCCACGCCAAGGAGTCAGGAAAGATGGTTAAAGTGCGGGAAGACCAGCCGTTGACCGCGGATGGTCGGGTCGATATCGATCAGTGGGTCGCGCGGCTGCAGGACGACGTCAAGCTGGCCGACGCCGGTGAACTGGTCGAGGCCTGCCAGCTGGCGCAGTCGCTGGAGCAGGCCTCCGAGCGGCCCCACAAGTCCTGGTTGAAGGACGGCTCGAGCTTTCGCATGGGCCTCGAGATGGCCGATATCCTCGGTGAGCTGCGCCTGGATCAGACCGCCATCGAAGCCGCCGTGCTGTATCGCGCGGTGCGTGAGAACCTGATCAAGCCCGAGCAGGTGGCCAAGCGTTTCGGCCGCGAGGTGGCGAGCCTGATCGAGGGCGTGCTGCAGATGGCCGCAATCAGCAATACCCAGGCCACCACCGCCGGTCTGCAGCAGCAGGATCAGCAGGACAACCTGCGCAAGATGCTGGTCAACATGATCGACGACGTCAGGGTGGCGTTGATCAAGATCGCCGAGCGCACCTGCGCCCTGCGCCAGGTCCGCGATGCCCCGCGCGAGAAGCAGGTGCGGGTCGCCCGCGAAGTGTTCGACATCTACGCCCCGCTGGCCCACCGCCTGGGCATCGGCCACCTCAAGTGGGAGCTCGAGGACCTGTCCTTCCGCTACCTCCACGAGGACGACTACAAGACCGTCGCCCGGCAGCTGGCCGAGAAGCGACTGGATCGCGATCGCTACATCCAGGAGGTGGTGGAGACCCTGAAGTCGCTGATGTCGGCCCAGGGCATCCACCAGTTCCAGGTGGACGGTCGGGCCAAGCACATCTTCTCCATCTGGCGAAAGATGAAGCGCAAGCGCATCGACTTCTCCCAGGTTCACGACGTACGCGCGGTGCGCATCCTGGTGCCCACGGTGCAGGACTGCTACACCATGCTCGGCATCGTCCACTCGCGCTGGCACACCGTGCCCGACGAGTTCGACGACTACATCGCCAACCCCAAGAAGAATGGCTACCAGTCCCTGCATACGGCGGTCATCGGCCCCGAGAACAAGGTGCTGGAAATCCAGATCCGCACCTTCGCCATGCATGAAGAGGCCGAACTCGGGGTCTGCGCCCACTGGCGCTACAAGGGCCACGATACCAATGCCCGCAGCGACAGCTACGAGGAAAAGATCGCCTGGTTGCGTCAGGTGCTCGAGTGGCACGAGGAGATCGGCGAATTCGGCGACCTGCGCGAGGGCCTGACCAGCGACGTGGCGCCGGATCGCATCTATGTGTTCACCCCGGATGGTCACGTCATCGACCTGCCCAGGGTCGCCACCCCCATCGACTTCGCCTACCGCGTGCACACCGAGGTGGGCCACCGCTGTCGCGGCGCCAAGGTCAACGGTCGCATCGTGCCGCTGACCTACAAGCTCAAGACCGGTCAGCAGGTCGAGATACTGACCGCCAACAAGAGCGCCCCGAGCCGTGACTGGCTCAACCCCAACCTGGGCTTCGTGCGCACCTCCCGGGCCAGGGCCAAGATCCAGTCCTGGTTCAAGCACCAGGCGCGTGACCAGAACCTGGAAGAGGGCAAGGCGCTGTTCGAGCGCGAGATGAAGCGTCTCGACGTCCACGACATGGACCTCGCCACCCTGGCCCAGAAGGTCAACTACGCCAATGCCGACGACATGTACGCCGCGCTTGGCGCCGGCGACCTGCGTATCGGTCAGGTGCTGCACCAGGCCCAGCAGCTGTTCGGCGACAGCGACGAGCAGGAGCACCTCGACCGGCTGCTGGCCAAGCCGCGCCAGAAGCCGGCCAAGACCCCGGACGGCGAGATCACCGTGCTGGGCGTCGGCAACCTCAAGACCAACATGGCCAACTGCTGTCATCCGGTCCCCGGCGAGCCGATCGTCGGCTTCATCACCCAGGGCCGTGGCGTGTCGATCCATCGCCAGGACTGCCCCAACATCCTGCAGCTCAGGGTCGACGAGCCCCAGCGGGTGATCGAGGTGGAGTGGGGCGCGCGCTCCAGCAGCCAGTACCCGGTGGATATCGAGATCCAGGCCTGGGACCGCTCCGGTCTGCTGCGCGACGTCACCGCCGTGCTCGGCCAGGACAAGGTCAACGTGCTCTCGGTCAACACCCTGACCAACACCGACGACGGCATCGCGCGCATCTCGATCACCGCCGAGGTGGACGGACTGGAGACCCTGGGCCGGCTGTTCTCCCGCATCCAGCAGCTGCCCAATATCATCGAGGTCAAGCGCAAGCGCGGTCAGGGAGGGCGTCGCACATGAGCCGGCGCTATTCCATCGATGACCTGCTGACCCTGATGGCGGTGCTGCGGGACCCCCAGCAGGGCTGCCCCTGGGACGTCAAGCAGCACTGGGACACCATCGTCCCCCACACCCTCGAGGAAGCCTACGAGGTCGCCGACGCCATCGAGCGACGCGCCTTCGACGAGCTGCCGGGGGAGCTCGGCGACCTATTGTTCCAGGTGGTCTATTACAGTCAGTTCGGCAGCGAGGAAGGGCGTTTCGATTTCCATGACGTGGTGCACACGCTGACCGACAAGATGCTGCGTCGCCATCCCCACGTGTTTCCCGACGGCGCCCTTGAATCCCGCCGCCAGGGCGTCAGTGCCGCCGAGGTCGAGACCCGTCAGGTCCACTCCCGCTGGGAGGCGCTCAAGGCCGAGGAACGGGAAGGGCGCAGCGGCCCGCAGCAGGGCGAGGCCGAGGCGGTGGTTTCTGTCTCGGCGCTGGATGACGTGCCGCGGACCCTGCCGGCGCTTAGTCGCGCCGCCAAGCTGTCCAAGCGCGCGGCCCGGGTGGGCTTCGACTGGCCGGACACCGACGGGGTGCTCGACAAGCTCGAAGAGGAGCTGGGTGAGATTCGCGAGGCGCTCTCGGCCGGGGATCGCGACCACGCCGCCACCGAGGTGGGCGACCTGCTGTTCGCCACCGTCAATCTGGCGCGCACCCTGGGAGTCGACCCGGAAGCCTGCCTGAGAGGCACCAATCAGCGCTTCGAGAGCCGCTTTCGCCATATGGAGCGGTCCCTGGAGGCCCAGGACACGCCGCTCGGCCGGGCCTCGCTGGAGCGCATGGAAGAGCACTGGCAGCAGGCCAAGCGTGCCGAACGCGCCGAGCCGTCCGATCCGACCATGGACTGACGAGGCCGGCCAGACCCTATCGATAACAAGGCGGGGCCGCACGCACGGGACCCGCTGGACACCACACCCAAGGAGACCCCATGAGCCACGATCTGCACGAATCCTTGCGCGATAACGTCCGCATCCTCGGCGACAGCCTGGGACGCACCATCGCCGATGATCTCGGACCCGAGTTCGTGTCACGCATCGAGACGATTCGCGGACTGGCCAAGCGGGGCCGCCAGGGCGAAGAGGCCGGCCAGCAGGAGCTGATCGAGTACCTGCGCCGGCTGCCGGAGAAGGACCTGCTGCCGGTGACCCGGGCGTTCAACCAGTTCCTCAACCTGGCCAACATCGCCGAGCAGCACTACCGCGCCCGCTTTCGTCGGGTCGAGGACTACAAGCCGGGGATGCAGCCGGTGCTCGGTGAGCTGCTCGAGCGCGCCCGGCGCGAAGGCCACTCGTCGCGCACCCTGGTCGAGACGCTGGCCAACATGCGCGTCGAGCTGGTGCTGACCGCCCATCCCACCGAGGTCATCCGGCGCACCCTGATCCAGAAGTACGACGCCATCGATGACTGCCTCAGCGCCATCGAGTCCTCCAGCGAGTACCCCGAGCGTGCGGCCCGGGCCAAGGGGCGGCTCGAGGAGCTGATCAGCCAGGCCTGGCACACCGACGAGATCCGCCACGACCGGCCGACCCCGGTGGACGAGGCCAAGTGGGGCTTTGCGGTGATCGAGAATTCACTGTGGCAGGCGGTGCCGGACTTCCACCGGGACCTGGATAACCTGCTGCTGGAAAGCGCCGGCGAGCGTCTGCCGCTGGACGCCGCGCCGCTGCGTTTCGCTTCCTGGATGGGTGGCGATCGCGACGGCAACCCCAACGTCACCGCACGGGTCACCCGGGAGGTGCTGCTGCTGGGCCGCTGGATGGCGGCGGACCTGTACCTGCGTGATCTCGAGCAGCTCAAGATCGAATTGTCCATGTGGAGCACCAACAGTGCCCTGCGTGCCGAAGTCGGCAACGTCGCCGAGCCCTATCGCGAGCTGCTCAAGCGTCTGGTGGCGAAGGTCGAGGCCACCCGTGACTGGGCCAAGGCCGAACTGGACGGCAAGAGCTATGACGGCGGGCCGATCATCGAGACCCGGGACCAGCTCTATGCGCCGCTGCTGGCCTGCTACCGTTCGCTGTGCGACGTCGGCCTGGACACCATCGCCAACGGTGTGCTGCTCGATACCCTGCGCCGTGTGGCGGTATTCGGCGTCACCCTGACCAAGCTCGACCTGCGCCAGGAGGCCAGCCGCCACGCCCTGGTGATGGAAGAACTGACCCACGACCTGGGCCTGGGCAACTACCGCGAATGGAGCGAGGAGCAGCGCCAGGCCTTCCTGCTGGCGGAGCTCGAGTCGACCCGCCCGCTGATCCCGCGGCGTTGGGAGTGCTCCGCCGAGACCCGCGAGACCCTGGACACCTTCCAGGTGGTCGCCGCCGAGCACGGTGAGGCGCTGGGCACCTACATCATCTCCATGGCCGCGCAGCCCTCGGACGTGCTCACCGTGGCGCTGTTGATGAAAGAGGTGGGGGGCCGTGTCGGCATGCCCATCGCACCGCTGTTCGAGACCCTGGACGACCTCAATCGCGCCGGCGACGTCATCGATCGGCTGCTGGCGCTGCCCGGCTACCGCCAGTTCGCAGGTGATAGCCAGGAGGTGATGATCGGTTACTCCGATTCGGCCAAGGACGCCGGCCAGCTGGCGGCGGCCTGGGCCCAGTACCGCGCCCAGGAGGCGCTGGTCGATGTCTGTGAAAGCCACGGTGTCGACCTGACCCTGTTCCACGGCCGCGGTGGCACCGTGGGCCGTGGCGGCGGTCCGTCCCACGCCGCCATCCTGTCCCAGCCGCCAGGCTCGGTGAACGGCAGCCTCAGGGTGACCGAGCAGGGCGAGATGATCCGCTTCAAGTTCGGCCAGCCCGATATCGCCCTGCGCTCCATGGAGATCTACGCCTGCGCGGTACTGGAGGCGTCGCTGCTGCCGCCGCCCAAGCCCAAGCCGGCCTGGCGCGACGAGATGGACCGCCTGGCCGAGATCGCCCACGGTGCCTACGTCGGTGTGGTACGCCAGGACCCCGATTTCGTGCCGTACTTCCGTGCCGTCACCCCGGAAGGAGCGCTCGGTCGCCTGCCGCTGGGCTCACGGCCGACCAAGCGGCGTCAGGACGGTGGCGTCGAGACCCTGCGCGCGATCCCCTGGATCTTCGCCTGGACCCAGATCCGTCTGATGCTGCCGGCCTGGCTCGGCACCGGCGAGGCCTTCGCCACCCGCCTGGCCGAGCCCGGCGGACTCGAGGTGCTGCAGGAGATGCGCGAGCAGTGGCCGTTCTTCGGCACCTACCTGGACATGCTCGAGATGCTGCTGGCCAAGGCCGACGTGGAGCTGGCCGCCTACTACGAGCATCGCCTGGTGGACGAGCCGAGCCTGGAGGCCCTGGGCAACCGCCTGCGCGAGCGTTTCGGCAAGCTCAACGAGGAGCTTCTGAAGATCCTCGATCAGCAGGAGCTGCTCGAGAAGACGCCGCTGATTCGTCAGGCCATCGAAGTGCGCAACCCCTACATCGACCCGCTGCACGGCCTGCAGGCCGAACTGCTGCAGCGTAACCGCGACGCCGACGGCGCCATCAGCGCGGACCTGTCCCGCGCCCTGATGGTGACCATGGCGGGGATCGCCGCAGGCCTTCGCAACACCGGCTGACGCCACCGCGAGCGTGACCCTGAACACCCAGCGCCCGGCCAGATGGCCGGGCGCTGGCGTCTTGGGTGAGCGTATCGGTTGGGTGTGTCGGTCGGGCGTTTCGGGATGTGTTGTGGATGCCGACGTTTCAGTCGGACGAGCTCGACCGATCGCGCTTGAGCCGTCGCATCAACCAGGACTGGCTGACGCCAAGGTCCTGGGCTGCCTTGCGGGTGCTGCCGGCGCGGGACAGAGCGTCATCGATGGCCTGGCGTTCGATCTCGGCCAAGCGCTCGGGCAGGGGGCGGGAATCGTCCAGCGGCAGCGATAGAGCCCCGTCGCTTTGGCCGTCGTCTTGCCAGGAGCTCTTGCGCGAGCTGTTGAGGGAAACGCGGTCGGCAAGGCTAGCGGGCACAAGCTCCGGGTGGTCGAGGGCCAGGTCGCCGATGCCGATGGTGTCGTCTTCACAGAACACGCTGAGCCGCTCGAGCAGGTTTTCCAGTTCGCGCACGTTGCCAGGCCAGGAGTGGTGGGTCAGCGCCCTCAGCGCGTCGCGCTCCAGGGTGATACGGCGCTTGTGGCGGCGGGATATCCTGGCCAGCAGCTGATTGGCCAGACCGGGGATGTCCTCGGCGCGCTCGCGCAGCGGTGGGATCTCGATGGGCACGATATTGAGTCGGTAGTACAGGTCGGCGCGGAAGCTGCCATCCCGCACCCGGGCGGACAGGTCGGCGTTGGTGGCGGCGACGATGCGTACCTCGGCCTTGCGCGGCTTGCCGCCCAGCGGGTGGTACTGACGTTCCTGAAGTAATTGCAGCAGTTTGGGCTGCAGCGTCAGCGGCAGTTCGCCTATCTCGTCGAGAAACAGGGTGCCGCCCTCGGCCAGGGCCACGTAGCCGACCCGCCCGTCGCGATGGGCGCCGGTGAAGGCGCCGCTCTCGTGGCCGAACAGCTCGGCTTCCAATAGGGCCTCGGGGATCGCCGCGCAGTTGACGTGAATCAGCGGCTTGTCCGAGCGCGGGCTGAACTGGTGCAGGCGATTGACCAGCCAGCTCTTGCCGACGCCGGTCTCGCCGCTGAGCAGCACCGTGGTGTCACTGGCGGCGGCGCGCTCGAGGCGCTCCAGACACCGGCGATAGCGCGGGCTGCGGCTGGATGAGGCGGGACTGGCCTCCGTTGCTACCTGTTCCTGACGGATGCGCTTGAGCTGATGCATGACGTGATCGAGCAGCGCCTGGGTGGTGTCCGGCGAGCGCGAGGCCAGCACGTCGCGGTCCAGGTTGCGGGCCTGGACCAGCACCGCATCGGGTTCGCCGGAGGGGTCGTCGCCCAGGTGAAACAGGCTGCCGTTGACCAGATAGTCCTTGCCGCGATAGCGGTGGACCACGCTGACCGGTCGCCGCTCCTCGATCACGAAGCGGGTGACCGAGGGCGAGAACACACCTTCCTCCTCGAGCCGGTAGACGTCGCTCTGGTAGAGGTGCTCCGCGCTGGCATCGAGCTGTGACAGGCTCGCCTGGTTAACCCACAGCGGGCGTCCCTTGAGGTCGGTGATGAAGATGCCGTCCTCGAGGGCGTTGAGGATGGCCAGTAGCTGTCGGGGCATGAGGGGGCCGTGGTTCATCGAGGCTCCAGGCAGGGTCCAGAGCGTCAATGGTGTGCCGGGAGCGCGTGTTAGTAAAGCCAGGCCGGC
>NZ_JASHIT010000006.1:0-161113 GCF_030733595.1 Halomonas sp. MMSF_3323
CGAGTGTTTCGGTCACCGGCAGCGATCCGGCCAGCAGCAATGCGTCCGTTTCCCTGCAGGATGCCGACACCGAAGGCACCGCCTCGGATACCGATGTAGCCAGCCTGACCTTTACCGCCGGTAGCGACGCCATCACCTCGATCGGTTTTGGTGACACCGACGGTATTCAGGTCACCGGCCTGGATGGCGAGCTGATCTGGCGCACAAACAACGCCGGTGAGCTAGAAGGGCGCACCGAGGCCGGCGGTGACGCCGTCCTGACCCTGACGCTGAGTCCGGCGGTTGACGCGAATAACCCGATCGCTGCCGGCACTCAGCAGGTGGTCACCGTGACCGCGACCCTGGCCGAGAGCCTGGCCCACGCGGTCGACGCCGATAGCCTGTCGATCACGGGCATCAGTGTGGTCGGCACCGACACCGACGGTACCAGTACCGAAGCGGGTGTCTCGGTCAGCGTGGCCGACGATCAGCCGACCCTCGAGATTGCCGATACCGCCGAGACCGTGGTCGAAGGCGAGAGTGTAGACGGCACCTGGACCACCGACGCCGGTGCCGATGGCGCCACCGTCAGTGTGACAGCGGCAGGTGAAACCAAGCCGCTGGGCGACGGTGCTACCAATACCGTGACCTTCAATCTTGATGAAGGCACGCTAACCGTCACTGGCGACGGCAACTGGACCTTCGAGGCCAACGACAACCAGGTGCAGAACAGCACCGGCAATCCGTCGATCGACTTCACCATCACCACCGAAGACAGCGATGGCGATACCGCCACCGATAGCCATACCGTCACCATCACCGACGGCACCGGCCCGAGTGTCAGCATCAAGGAAGGCGACGATGATGCTACTACCGAGGCGCTGGATCTGACACTGCAGGACGCCGACACCGGAGTCTCTGCGGATCAGGACAGTGGCGTACTGACGTTTAACGCGGGTAGCGACAGCCTGGTGAACTTCGGCTTTGGCAATATCGGTGCTGATGACAGCGTCACCGGCATCAGCGTCCAGGGTCTGGCGGCTGGTGAGTCCTTGGTCTGGAGCGCAAACGACGAGGGTGAACTGGAGGCTCGACTCGCTGGCAGCGACGACCTGGTGCTGACCCTGAGCCTGCAGGCGCCGGCCTCGGTGGCGGCTCAGAACAGTGGTGATGTCAGTGTCACGGCCACGCTGAGTGACAGTCTGCCCCATGAGGTGGCAGCGACGCTGAAGAACTCACTGTCTATCGAGGGCGTGAGTGTGGTGGCGAGCCAGGCTGATGGGGATAGTGCGACGGCTACCGTCAAGGTTTCGGTGGTCGATGACGCGCCGGAGGCGGTGAATGATCAGCTCGATGGCGTGCAGTCTTCGCAGGTGATCAGCAAGGGTGCCGATGTTGGTCTGCTGGCCAATGACACCCAGGGCGCCGACGGCGCCACCGTGACCTTCGTCGACGAGTCTTCCCTGCAGGGTTCCCTGACGTGGAACGCCGATGGCAGCTTTGACTATACGGCCAAGGACAACGCCAGCTACACCGAGGTGGTCAACTACACCATCACCGACGCCGACGGTGATACCAGTCAGGCCACCCTGACCATCAATGTCGAAAACGGTACGCCGACGACCCAGCCGACCAACGTGCAGGTCAACGAGGCCGGGCTTGACGAGGGTTCCCAGTCGGCGACCAATTCAGAGCAAGTGAAAGGGCAATTGGTGGCGACCGATGCCCAGGGCGACGACTTGACCTTCAAGGCGGAGACCATCAAGGGCAGCTATGGCGAGATCGACATCCGCGCCGATGGTTCCTTCACCTACACCCTGACTAAACCGGTCAACTCGTCGGATAACCCCGTCGATGACGCCGAGAGCTTTGTCTATACGGTGACCGACAGCCACGGCAATTCTGCCACCGGCACCATTACCGTCGATGTCATCGATGACGTGCCTCAGGCCGTCAATGACACCCCCGCCGCGCTGCAGTCCGGTACCTCGTTGACCACCACAGCGGGCAATGGAATGCTGGCCAATGACGTCCAGGGTGCGGACGGGGCCACGGTCATCTCCGTCGATACCAGCGGGATGCGTGGTCAGCTCAGCTGGAACGCCGACGGCAGTTACACCTACACCGCCGACGCCAATGGCAGTTATGAAGAGGTGGTGCGCTACACCATCAGGGACGCCGACGGTGATACCAGCCAGGCCAACATCAAGTTTGTGGTGAATGACGGCTCGCCTACGGCCAATGCCACCGCGGCTACCGTCAGCGAGGCCGGGCTTGTCACGGGCAGCGATGCCGCCAGCAATAGCGAAGTGGCGGAAGGCCAGCTTCAGGCAAGCGATGCCCAGGGCGACGCACTGACGTTCACCGCCACGACCCTGCGCGGCAGCTACGGCACTCTGGTCATCGAGGAGAATGGGTCCTACACCTATACCCTCGATACCGCCGTGACCGGCGCCGAGGCGGATAACGGTCCGAACACCCTGAATGGCCAGGACGTGTTCAGCTATACCGTGACCGATGCCCACGGCAATAGCTCGACTGCCAGCATCAGCATCAATATTGTCGATGACGTGCCAACAGCGGTCGATGATGCGGTGAGCACCGCCGAGGACACTGAGGTCACCGTCGACGTACTGGCCAACGACGAGGGCGGAGCCGATGGCGCCACTCTGGTGTCGGCGAGCATGGCGTCGGGCTACGAGAGTGCTGGCAGGGTAACCATCGATAGCGACAGCGGTGAGGTGACCTTCACTCCGGCGGCGGGCTTCGAGGGCGCCGCGGTCATCGACTACACCATCGTCGATGCCGACGGCGACACCAGCAACGCCACCTTGACTGTCAATGTGGCGGCTGACTCCACGCCGGAGGCCGCCAATGGTGTCGCTCGCGTGGACGAAGATGGCCTGTCGGGTGGCAATGCCGGTGGCCCGGGTGATGCGGCTGGTGAGGCGACCGTCGTCACCGGGACACTTGGCTATTCCTTTGGCAACGATGGGGCGGCGAGCTCAAACGCCTTCAGCTGGAGTCTTGATGGTCTGCCCACGGTAACGGCCAGTGGCCAGGCGGTGTCCTACACGTTGAGCGACGACGGCCGCACGGTCACGGGGCGTGACGCCTCCAACGCACTGGTGTTGACCGTTGCCCTGACCGGGGTGGCGAACGGCGCCTACAAGGTGACACTGCACCAGCCGCTGGACCATGGTGAGCAGGGTACGGAGGACTCTCTGACGTTCAATGTCGGCTACACCATCGTCGATTCCGATGGCAGCCCGGCCAGTGGTCAGTTGCAGGTGCTAGTCAACGACGACAGCCCGGAGGCCTTCACGGCCGATTCTGTCGATCTAGCCGGCGGCCAGAGCGGACAGTTGAACTTTGCGGCTGTCTCCGGGGCCGATGGCGTCAAGGACGTGACCTTTGCCGACCAGCAGGGGCAGGCTGCGACGGATAGCGATGGCAATACGCTGTATTTCAATGGCGAGCCGCTGAGCTACCAGTTGTCTGGCGATGGCCACCAACTTGAGGCGGTGACCGCAGATGGCACCGTCGGCTTCAGCGTAACGCTGGACCCGGCAGGCGACAGCTACAGCATCGAGGTTGCCGCTGGCGAGGTCAGCACTACTCGAGTCGAGCGCGCCGATATTTCGGATCTGAGTCTCGATGGTGTCGTGCAGTACCACGGTATTAACTACCAGGACGATGAGGGTGACAACGACGTTCTCTACTCGACGCCCAATGGCGTTGGCATGGTGCCGCTGGACGGCACACTCGGCGTCTTCGGTGGTGCAAGTCCCGGTATCGAGCTTAACGAGGTCATCCGCATCAGCTTCCTCGACAGCCTGACCTTTTCCGGTACCGGAGAGCCAAGCTGGCAGGGGCATGAAGGGGTGTCCGAGGTAACCCAGACCATCCATGTGGAGGGTGTTGATGCCTCTGCCGTAGTGACGGTAGCTGCTTTCAACTACGCAAGTGATGTTCCGGGTTCTGGATCTCCCAGCCAGACGGTAGACAACGATATTCGTCTGACGGCCGATGATGTCCGCATTCTCGATCAGACCGGCACCGATGTTACCAACGCGGTATCCATCAGCGTCGACGGGGCAGGCCGCCTGATCCTGGATGGCATGAAGGATGGATGGTCGTTTGAACTCAGTCCGGATGGCGGGTTTGAGGGTATCGAGGTGGTGGGCGGTAGCAATACGCCCTTTACCCTGGGTGATATGGACTATCGTCTCGGTGACAGCAGCTCGGGCTTCGATGTTGAGCTTGCCTTGACCGGCACCGATGGTGATGGCGACAGCGTCGCGGGCTCCCTCGTTGTCTCGGGAGCGCCTCCGTCGCAGCTCTTTGTCGGTACCAACGACGGTGATACTCATACCGGGTCTTCCGGTGACGATGTGATCGTTGGTGACAAGGGCGGTATCTACACGGAGATAGAGCCGGCGACCAACTATAACGTCGCGATCATGCTGGATGTCTCCGGAAGCATGAAGTCAGGCAAGGTGGAGGACGGAAGCACGCGCATTTCGGTGGCCAAGGAGGCCATCGAAAGACTGATCAATCAGTTGGCCGAGTACGAAGGGGTTGTCAATATTGCGATCATTCCCTTTGCGTTTGATGCCGACCTGGAAGATGTCAACGATCTCGGACTGAACCCCAATGAGGTTCAGCAACTGATCGACTACGTCAATGATCTTAACGCCACTGGTGCCACCAATTACGAGGTGGCATTCGACGCCACACGTAGCTGGTTCCTCAATCAGGACAATGACTATGAGAATGTCAGCTACTTCGTGACCGATGGCAATCCTACCGTCTATGGGACAAGTACCAGTTCGGGAGGGACCACTAACCAAATAGACGTGACCCGTGCTCTGGAGGCCTACGAAGGTCTGTCCGATATCAGCCAGGTCAAGGCGATCGGCATTGGCAATGGCATCAATGAAGAGTTGTTGAGGCTGTTTGACAACACCAATGTGGTTGAGCAAAGCGACATCCCGGTGGTGTCCGGAGAGGTGGCACTCCAGTATCGCCTGGCGGACTTCGATAGCCCCGATGGCAAGGCGTCTCATCTTCTCGATGACGTCGAAGATTCCTGGACGTACTCCGGGGTCGCGACTGGTAATCTCAGCGAGGCGACTTCCGGCAGGGTGGACTATCTTCGTCTGGAAACGGGGAGCGTACCTGGCGAAGCAGTGGCAACGAGCGATAGTTTTGTCCTCGATGGATTCAGCAACTACGCCCAGATTCAGTTTGTCTATGCCAACTCCACCTACCGTGCCGGTGAGAGTGCGCGCTTTACGCTGCAGCGTCTTGATGGCTCCGGCGACTGGGTCGATGTGGAAACAGAAACGCTTGCCTCAAGCACATCTAACTGGGCGCTGGAAGGGACTTCCTTGCTCAAGGAGGCCGGGACTTACCGCCTCGAGTTTGGCGTGACCAATGCTGATGTCTCCAATACTGCACTCGCTATTTCCGACATTTACGTCAACCTTGGAACCAGCGAGGCCAAGAAGGGCGAAGTCAATATCGTCAATTCGGCCGATGAGCTGAACGCGGTGCTGGATGGCAGTGATACCTTTACCGGTCTCCAGACGCTGGGAAGTGACACCATCGACGGGACTTCTCGTGATGACCTGATATTCGGAGATACCGTCAATAGTGACCATTTGAGCTGGGTCAATGGCGATACCGGTGAGCGCTTCGACGCCGGTGAGCATGACGGTCTTGGCTACCAGGGCCTCTACGAGTTCCTGACATGGGGGACTTCGGATGTGCGCCTGCAGGATGACGGCAGCCTGGCTGAAACCGGTGAGCCGCCTATTGCCGGAAAGCCTTCGGGTGAGGCGCCTGGCAAGGATGAGGTGCTGAACTATATTCGTGATCATTATCGCGAACTCCTGGACACCGAGCGCAAGGATGGCGGCGCCGACACCCTCAAGGGCGGTGACGGTGACGACACCCTGATCGGCGGCGGTGGTAGCGACACGCTATATGGTGAGGAAGGCGATGACCTGCTGCTCGGTGGTGCCGGCGACGACACCCTGGCCGGAGGACTCGGTGCGGATACCTTCGCCTGGGTGCTGGGTGATGAGGGAGTGGTCGGAGATCCCGCCGACGACGTCATCACCGACTTCCACGTCGCGCCTGCCGGTGTCGACGCCAGCCAGGACCCAGAGGCCGATGTGCTGGATCTCAGCGAGTTGCTGCAAGGCTACGACAAGGACGACGACCAGCAGTCACTGAATGACTATATCCACGCCGAACAGGAAGGGGATGATATTGTGCTGTACGTCAAGAGTGACGGAAATCTGGCGGACGACAATGGCAACGCTGATCAGGTCATTACCCTGGAAGGCGTGGCCAACGCGGCCCCAAGCCCCGATGATTTCCTGACGCAGTTGCTCAACCAGGGCCAGCTGGATGTGTAGGCAAGCGCTCGGTCCAGACGTATAGCGCGAAACGGGCAAGGCCCTCGGCGGTAAACGCCGAGGGCTACTGATCAAGGGAAACTTGATATATGCTCGACCAACAAAGATTGCGGAGAACGTGACATGTACGTCCAGCGTGACGGGGAAGGAAAGCTTGTCTGTGTCAGCCGGGAGCCTACAGCGACCTGCGACGAATTCATGGCGCCGGATGATCAGGAGCTGTTGTTCTTCCTGTCAGACGGTAACGAGCGCAACGAACAGTCCC
Source organism: Halomonas sp. MMSF_3323 (assembly GCF_030733595.1). Lineage (NCBI taxonomy): Bacteria > Pseudomonadati > Pseudomonadota > Gammaproteobacteria > Oceanospirillales > Halomonadaceae > Halomonas > Halomonas sp. MMSF_3323. The sequence continues at coordinate 6,673 of NZ_JASHIT010000006.1, forward strand.
AGTTCCATGCCTCCGACCTGGCCTTTGTGCGGGTGCTCGAGGACGTGCTTGATCTGCTGATGGACAAGGGCGTGATCAGCTTCACCGATCTGCCTGACGCGGCCCGCCGCAAGATCATGGACCGCCAGTCATTGCGTCGTCGCTACAATGATGTGGATCTGGTAGGGGACGACGACCCCCTCATCTAAGCGCTGAGCATCTGCACCTCTCAAGTCGCATGCGTCGACTTGGGCAAGACAAAGGGCCACCTTCGGGTGGCCCTTTGTTGTGTACCCCTCATGTCATCGACGCTCACGAGTGCCTGTCGGTTTCCATCCTGGCGGACACAGCAGGGCCGGTGACACCGTCCAGGCCCAGCTCGAACAGGGTGTCGATATCGCGATCCTCGTCGATGCCCTCGGCGATGGCCTGGATCGCCAGCGAATGGCACAGGGTCGCCATGCCCCTGAGAATGGTCTGCTGCTCCGGCCGCTCCGACACGCCACGACACAGGGTGGCGTCGATCTTGATGTAGGACAGCCCAAGATCCTGCAGATCTCCCAGCTGGCGGAAGGCCGCACCGACGTGTTCCATGCCCAGATGACAGCCGAAGGGGGCCAGCGACTGACACAGATATCGGAAGCTCTCGAGATCGCTTCGGGCGATCGACTCCGGCACCTCGATCCACAGGAAGGGGGCCGAGTCCGGGCGGGCGCTGAGGCGTTGTTGCAGGGCGATCACGACATTCGGCTGGGTAATCGCTGCATGGGACAGGTTGATGCCCAGCGGCTGCCGGTGGTGATGGATGGTGTCGAGGGCGGCATCGATCACCTTGATATCCAGGCTGTCGTGGAGGCGCAGACGGGCGATCCAGGGCATGAAGACACCCGCCTGACGCCATTCGCCCTTGATGTTTAGCCGTGCAGGGGCCTCGTGATGCAGCAACTGTCCGCGCCGATCCAGCACCGGATACTGCCCCAGCAGCACGCCGTGCTCCATCGCCTCGACCAGCGATGAGCGCCACTCGGCGCGGCTACGGTAGAGCGTCTCCTGTTCCACGTTGTGGCAGGACTCGATCGCCTGTCCAGGACGGCTCTCGGCCAGCGACAGGGCGCCATCCAGTGCGGCCATCAGGGTGGTGCGCTCCTGGCCGTGGTGGTAGACCGCCAGGGCAGCGGGGAGCCGCAGTACCGGAGCGTTCTGTGCGGCCAGGGTCGACAGATTGTCGTCCAGCCGTTCGCGGGCCCAGCTTTCGTCGACGTTGCCGCACAGCATCAGGGCGAAGTCACTGCCGTTGAGGCGACCCACATAGCCTTCGCCATGGGCCTCGGCGATGGCGGTCAGGCGTTGGCAAAGGTCGCTGAGCACGCCGTTGGTGTGCAAGTGGCCGCGGCGTTCGTTGAGCGCGGCCAGGTCGGTGGCGCGGATCATCGCCACCACGCCGTAGCTGGATTCACCCTGTTGCTCGAGGCTGTAGTTGAGGCGGTCGATAAAGGCTTCCCGGGTCAAGGCCCCGGTCACCGTGTCATGCAGCAACTGGCGGCGAAGCCGGTCGATCTGCTCGCTCTCGCGCTGGAGCATCTCGCGCACGCTTTCCGACAGCCGGTTCATGGCGTCGGATACTTCGCGCAGTTCCAGTGTGCGGGGCAGCGGGGCGACGGTGAAGCGACGCTGGCCGATATCGTTGGCCTGGCGCGTCAGGGTCTTCAGCGGGGTGCGGATCTGGCGCACCAGCAGGTAGGCAATCAGCAGGCTGAGGGCACCTGCTGCCACGAACCAGGCGGCCATGCGCAGGGTGCTCTGCCACAGCGACTGGTAGGCGAAGCCATGTGCGCTTTCGAGTTGCAAGGTGCCAAGCTGCTGCCAGCCATCCTGGATGACCGCAGTGCCGGCGGGGACCTCGAAGGCGACCAGCTCACGGAACCATCCCGGCACGCCGGTATCCTCGGGGGCTGAAGAGACGCGACGAATGATCGGTCTGTCCTGGGTGTCCAGCAGCTGGATCTTGCGGTAGTGGCCGGTGTCGAACTGCGCCGAGATCAAAAGCTCCAGCGTCACTTCATCCTTGTCAGGCATCTGGCTCATGCTCAGCGCCAGGGCATTGGCGTTGTCCGCGTTCTTGATCAGTATTTCCTGTTCGATGTAGGCGCGGCTGCCCGATACGGCCACCACCAGGCTGCCGATCAGGGCAATCAGCAGGATGGCAATGATGGCGAGCCAGAGTTGTTTGATCAACGACATGGCGGCGTCTCTAGATGAAGGATTGGCATGATGTCACTGGATTCCCTGTTGGCGCATGCGATCCAGCGCGTTTCGCCAGCGCGACAGGCGCGCCAGAGGATCCGCCCGCGATTGGGTGGTGCCACCCGCCCACAGGCCACTGCTGTTGAAGCTGAATAGCGGGTCCAGATCGGTGCGCAGGCTGGCACGGGAAATGCCGGCGGCAATGTTGTCGAGAATCAGGGGCTCGGCGCCTGGCGTCTCGTAGTAGCCGAGCACCATATGGGCCTGGGTGATCTGGCTACGTCCCAGTCGAGCACGCACATAGATCATGCGCAACTTGCTGATGGGAATGCCGAGCTCCTTGAGGGTCACGTACTTGGCGATGGAGTAGTCCTCGCAGTCGCCTGCGCCGCGTCCCAGCGATTCGATGGGAGTAGCCCAGTAGTCGCTCTGGCGCCAGATGGTGCGATCCTCGAGCCACTGCATCTTGCGATTGAAGAAGTCGTTGACGTCGCGCAGCTGAGTACGAAGGTCGGCGCCTCTCAGGCGATCGATCAGGTTGAGCCATTCGTCCAGGGCTCTTACCCCCTGACTGCCGTACTCGGCGCTCATGGCCGCGCGCATCCGCGCATGGTCGAGCGTCGCGTCCACCGGTGCGGGTGCCAGCGCCAGGAAGGCGCCCAACAGGCTCGCAGACCCCCAGGCGAGCCAGGAAGGGGGGCGGCGGCGAGACGGGCGAGACAAGACGGCATCTGGGCTCATGGCGAGTTCCAAGCCGGGCGGAGGTCAGGCCTTGCCGGGCCCTTGCCACAGCTTCAGTTGGCCTACCCAGGGCAGGGTGTCGAGGTCTCGGCACAATTGATGAGCCAAGTCATCGAGATCCCCATGATGGATATCAGAGTCAACGTACAACGAAATGTCGATGCGGTCATCCAAATAGTGCAGATTCAGCGCCGTACGGTGTTGCCAGGCACGCTGATGCGACCAGCGTTCATCCAGCAGTTGCTCGATCTCCTCGCGCAGCGGCAAGCCCGGGCGCAGGCTGTGTTCGGTCTGTCCTTCGTCGTCCTCGGGGTCGATGTGGAAGGTGACATCCTTCAGGCGGGTGTGCGCTTCGCGTAGTTGTCGACTGACCGCATTACCGATCTCGTGGGCTTCGGACACCGTGACCCTGGGAGCGACCACGATATGCAGATCGAGCACGACGTCGCTTCCGAGCTGGCGGGTGCGCAGATCGTGCACGCTCTTGACGCCCGGGACCGACTCCGCCAGTCGGCGCATCGCACGCTGCTCTTCGACCGGCAGGGCGGTGTCGATCAGCTCCCGCGAAGACTGCCACATCAGCCGTCCGCCGACCCAACCCACCATCAGACCGACCACGATGGCGGCCACCGCGTCCATCCAGCCGACGCCGAACTGCCCCGCCACCAGGCCGACCAGCACCACCAGGGTGGACATGGCATCGGTACGCGAGTGCCAGGCGTTGGCCTCGAGCAGCGGTGAGTCGAAGCGGCGGGCGGCGCGCAAGGTGTAGTGGTAGATCGCCTCTTTGGCCAGCAGCGAGACCACGGCCACGGCGATGGCAACGAGGCCGGGTGCGGCGCTCGAAGACCGATCGAGCAGGCGCTCGACACTCGACCAGGCGATGGCACCAGCGACGAAGATCAGCACACTGCCGAGCCACAGTGTCGCCAGGGTCTCGATTCGGCCGTGGCCGTAGGGATGGTCGCGGTCGGGTTCCTGGCGGCCGTAGTGGGTGGCCGCCAGCACGAAGGCGTCGGTGACGATATCCGAAAAGGAGTGGATGCCGTCGGCAATCAGGGCAGCCGACCCGACGATCACACCGGTCACCAGTTTGAGCACGCCGACGACAAGGTCCACGCCGGCGCCGATCAGGGTGACGCCCTGGGCCGTCCAGGCAAAGGCGTGTCTGGAGCGCCCCGGCTGGCTTTTCTGGCTCACGACGAAGGCTCGCTCCGCGCGCAGTTGATGACAGGGTTGGCGTACTGGGCCAGCCACCAGGATCTGAGGTCTTCCGGGACTTCGGAAAGCCGTTGCGCGAACCGATCGCGGTCGGCCTCTGACACCTCGGACAGGTCTACCAGCTCAGGATGGCTGCCCAGGGCCTCCAGCGCCAGATGGTGGCTGGGAAAGAGGTGATAGCCGCTCAGCACCTGGCGGTCGATCTCGGCAGCGACCGCTTCCGGCGTATCGAAGCTGCGATCGATCGGCGTGCCGAAGCGCAGATGAACACGCCCCTTGTGGCCGGTGATGCCGGCGACGATGGAGCTGATGTCCTCGAACTCGCTCTTGTTGTAGCTGCCGTCTTCACTGACGGCTTTCAGCTCCCTGGCCTTCTGCACGTCGCAGGGATCGTACTCGTAGCTGATCGATACCGGTACCAGGCGCAGGGCTTCAATGCCTTCCCCGAGCGGCGCATGACGGTTGTCGGCACGGTGGGCCATGGTCATCATCTTGATGATCGCGGGGTCGGTACGATCGATGCCGTCCTTGGCCCGGCCTTCGCGCTGGGCCATCCAGATCGAGTGATTGTCGTCCTGAATGGAGTGGCGGATGTAGCTCGACAGCTTGTGGTAGGCCTGCAGCATGGCGCGCTTGCCGCGAGCACTGCGCGGCACGATGAAGCTCTTGTTGAGCCGCATCAGATCGGTGACGTAGGGCTTCTTGAGCAGGTTGTCACCGATGGCAATGCGCACGGTGTTGCGGCCGGCGAGGTACAGCGCATAGTTGACGAAGGCCGGATCCAGCGAGATATCGCGATGGTTGCCGATAAACAGGTAGGCGGTATCGGGGTCCAGACGATCGAGGCCGTCGACGCGAAAGTCGTCGGTGGAGGTCTTCAGCATGCGCTGCATGTAGGCCGCGATGCGTTGCTGAAACGCCGTCACGCTGGTGACGTCGCGGGTCTCGCGCTTGATCGCCCAGCTGGCCAGCGTGCGTGACAGGCGGGGCATCATGCGGGAAAGGCGCGGCAGCCGGTAGCGGGTCAGGGCGCTCAACAGCTCCGGGTCCTCTGCCAGGCGAGTCAGGGTCGTCGCCACCTCGTCGTCCTGATAGGGGCGAATATCGTGCCAGGGATCCTGCGGGGCATCGGATGTCGAAGTCATGGTGTCGTCGCAGTGAGGTCAGTAGCCGAAACAGAAGAACTCTGGGCTTCGCCGCCCAGCCAGTCGATCAGGCGGTCGACGCTTTCACCCAGGGTCTGGGCCATCAGAATGAAGTCGGTTTCCATGCGCAGCACGGCATCGTCGCCGTCATCTGCCTGGTTGGCTTCGTCGATCAGGGCGTCATCGAAGGCCAGTGACTTGACCGCCAGGTCGTCGTGGAGCACGAAACGCAGGCGCCCCTCCATGCCCAGCGCCAGCTTGCTGGCCTGTCGGCCGCTTTCGAGCAGTTGCTGAATGTCGTCGCCGTCGAGGTCCACCTGACGTGCCTTGAGCACGCCGTCGTCGCCCTTGGCCTTGAGTTCGACCTGGTCGCCGAGCAGCATGTCGGCGGGGCGCGAGGAGGCGTCGTTGAGCCAGGTGGTCATGGCGCGAATCGGCAGTGTCTGGGCCGAGAGCGGCGTTACCTTGAGGCTTCCCAGGGACTCGCGCAACAGATCCAGCAGCTCTTCGGCGCGCTTTCGGCTGGAGCTGTTGACGGCGATCAAGTTTCGCCGGGTATCCCACCAGAGGTCAGTCTTCTGGCTGCGTACGAAGGCCCTGGGCAACAGTTCCTCGTAGACCTGCTCCTTGATTGCCTGCTTTTCCTGGCGGCGTAGCTTGCGGCTTTCCTGGGTCTCGATGACCTCGACGCGCTCGTCGACTTCTTCGCGGACCACCGAAGCGGGCAGGATGCGCTCCTGGCGCAGGGCGGTCATCAGGCGCTGGCCCTGCAGCTCGTGGAGATAGCGATCGCTACCCCGTCCGGCAGGCGTCGTCCAGCCGATGCGGCGGGCTTCGGTGCCACCGAGCGGGCGGAAAGCCTGTTCGGCGAGGGCCGTCTCCAGCTGCTCGCTGTCCAGGGTGCTGGCGTCGTGCAGACGGTAGAGGTGCAAGTGCTTGAACCACATGGAGCAATTCTCGGGTCAAAAAGGAGGCACATTATGGCGAATGGTCCCTTCGGGTGCCAGTTGCCAGCCATCGCAATGGTCGATTGAACAGGGTTGCGGCAAGCCTAGCAGGCTGCGTCGCCCGCGCCCGTCCCTCTTTGGTGACAGTGTTGCCACTTTGCCTGCTCGAGGTCAGAATCAAACAGTAGTTTAAATGAGGAGCAATGATATGGAAGACGCTATCAGCACCACTTCGCTGAAGGTTCGTGGCTACCACCTGGACGGTTATGGCCACGTCAATCACGCCCGTTACCTGGAGTTCATGGAGGAAGGGCGCTGGGACTATTTCGACAAGCATCCGGCGCTGATGTCTCGCCTGGGAAAGGGAGATGTCGCTTTCGTCGCGGTCAATCTCAATATCGACTATCGCCAGGCGGCGGTGGCCGGTGACGAGCTGGACATTTCCACCCGTCTGTCGGCCCTGGGCGGGCGCAGCGCCAAGATGCGCCACGAGATCCTGCGCCGCCGCGATGGAGCTCTGGTGGCTCGCGCCGAGTTGACCTTCGTGCTGCTGGACGTGGCCAGCAACAGTGCGGTGGCGATCGAGGGTGAGCTGCGTGATGCCCTGGCGCCGCTGGTGGTGTCATGACGGCAGCGGTCAAGGCGCCGCACACAACGACAGACGCTGCGCGGAAGGCCCCAAGGGTGGTATGCTAGGTCGCTGTATTTGTGCGCCTTGTCACGGCTGCGTGACGCGCCTACCTGTTGCTGTGCAAAGGACTTGACGACCCATGGGTGACATCGCCAGAGAGATTCTGCCAGTCAATATCGAGGACGAGCTGAAGCAGTCGTACCTCGATTACGCGATGAGCGTGATCATCGGCCGAGCGCTGCCGGACGTGCGCGATGGCCTGAAGCCGGTTCATCGGCGTGTGCTGTTTGCGATGCACGAGCTGGGTAACGACTGGAACAAGCCATACAAGAAGTCCGCCCGTGTGGTGGGTGACGTGATCGGTAAGTACCACCCCCACGGCGACAGTGCGGTGTACGACACCATCGTGCGTATGGCCCAGGACTTCTCGATGCGCCACGTGCTGGTCGATGGCCAGGGCAACTTCGGCTCCATCGACGGCGACAACGCCGCCGCCATGCGTTACACCGAGGTGCGCATGGCGCGCCTGGCCCACGAGCTGCTGGCCGATCTCGAGAAGGATACTGTCGACTGGGTCGACAACTACGACGGTACCGAGCGGATCCCCGACGTGCTGCCGACCAAGGTGCCGAACCTGCTGGTCAACGGCTCCTCGGGCATCGCCGTGGGCATGGCGACCAATATCCCGCCCCACAACATGAACGAGATCATCAACGCCTGCCTGGCGCTGGTCGACGACTACACCCTGAGCGTCGATGATCTGATGGAGCATGTGCCGGGGCCCGACTTCCCCACCGGCGGTATCATCAACGGCCGCGCGGGCATTCTCGAGGCCTATCGTACCGGCCGCGGGCGCATCTATATTCGCGCCAAGCACACCATCGAACACGACGACAAGTCCGGCCGTGACCACATCATCGTCACCGAGCTGCCTTACCAGGTGAACAAGGCGCGGCTGATCGAGAAGATCGCCGAGCTGGTCAAGGACAAGAAGATCGAGGGAATCGCCGAGCTGCGCGACGAGTCCGACAAGGACGGTCTGCGGGTGGTGATCGAGGTCAAGCGCGGCGAGAGCGGCGAGGTGGTGGTGAACAACCTGTTCGCCCAGACCCAGCTGCAGAATGTCTTCGGCATCAATATGGTGGCGCTGGAAGACGGCGAACCGAAGACCATGAACCTCAAGCAGGTGCTCGAGGCCTTCATTCGCCACCGTCGCGAGGTGGTCACCCGGCGCACCCTGTTCGAGCTGAAGAAGGCGCGTGAGCGCGGCCACATCCTCGAAGGCCTGGCGGTGGCGATCTCCAACATCGACGAGGTGATCGAACTGATCAAGGCCTCGCCGAATGCTGCCGAAGCCAAGGAAAAGCTGTTGGCCAAGTCCTGGCAGCCCGGTCAGGTCACCGGCATGCTGGAGCGCGCCGGCGCCACCTCGTGCAAGCCCGAAGACCTGGAAGAAGGCTTTGGTCTGGACCAGGCCGGAGGCGAGTACCGTCTGTCGCCGGCCCAGGCCCAGGCCATCCTCGAGCTGCGCCTGCACCGCTTGACCGGCCTCGAGACCGAGAAGCTGCTCGACGAGTATCTGTCGATCCTCGAGAAGATCGCTGAGCTGATGGCCATCCTGGCCTCCGCCGATCGCTTGCTCGAGGTGATTCGCGAAGAGCTGATCGCGGTGCGCGATCAGTTCGCCGACGAGCGTCGTACCGACATTCAGGCAAGCCACCTGGACCTGTCCATCGAGGACCTGATCGCCGAGGAAGACATGGTGGTCACGGTGTCCCGCTCGGGTTACGCCAAGACCCAGCCGTTGTCGGACTATCAGGCCCAGCGTCGTGGTGGTCGTGGCAAGTCGGCCACCGCGATGAAGGATGAGGATGTCATCGAGCACCTGTTGGTGGCCTCGACCCACGACACCGTGCTGCTGTTCTCCAATCGCGGCAAGGTCTACTGGCTCAAGGTCTACGAGATGCCTGCGGCCAGTCGCGGGTCCCGTGGCAAGCCGCTGGTCAACCTGCTGCCGCTGGAAGAAGGCGAGTCGATCAACGCCATCATGCCGGTCAAGGACTATGATCCGGACTGCTATATCTTCTTTGCCACCGCCCGGGGCACGGTCAAGCGCACCAGCCTCGAGCAGTTCTCGCGTCCGCGCAGCGTTGGCCTGATCGCCATCGACCTGGAGGAGGGCGATCGCCTGGTGGGCGCCGCCATTACTTCCGGCAGCGACCACGCCATGCTGCTGTCGTCCAACGGCAAGGCGATCCGCTTCGAGGAGTCCCAGGTCCGTGCCATGGGCCGTACCGCGCGCGGTGTGCGCGGCATGCGGCTGCTCGATGGCGCCGAGGTGATCAGCCTGATCATCCCGCAGAGCCTCGAGATCGATGCCGACGCCGAGGGCGGTGAGCGTGGCGAGGCCGGTGATGTCGACGCCAGCGGTGACGACGGCCAGATCTACATCCTCACCGGCAGCGAAAACGGCTACGGCAAGCGTACCCGTCTCGAGGAGTTCCCGCTGCGCGGTCGTGGCGGCCAGGGCGTGATCGCGATGCAGACCAGCGCCCGCAATGGCGCCATGGTGGCGGCGATGCAGGTCTGTTCCAGCGACGAGATGATGCTGATCACCGATCGCGGCACCCTGGTGCGCACCCGGGTCGAGGAAGTCTCGATCAGTTCGCGCAACACCCAGGGCGTCACCCTGATCCGCCTCGGCGAGGCCGAGGCGCTGGTCAAGACCGTGCGTATCCAGGAGCTTGAAGGCGACGACGAGCTCGATGCCGAGGGCGAAGAAGGTAGTGAGGACGCCGTCGAGAACTCGGCAGATGACGCCGCCGAGGGTGGCAGCGCCGAACCGGGCGACGACAGCGCGGCCGACGACAGCAACACCGACAATAACGACTGATCCGGGGTGCCACGGTGTCCGCGATGGACGCCGTGGCCCACCTATATAGTGACTGGCGGGCGTCGCCGGACGCCTGCCCTTGACGATCAATCGCCAGGACACCATGACACGCCACTACAATTTCTGCGCGGGGCCCGCCGCGCTGCCTACCGCAGTACTCGAACGTGCCCAGCGCGAGATGCTGGACTATCAGGGCCGTGGGCTCTCGGTGATGGAGATGAGCCACCGCTCCAGCGAGTACGTGGCCATCGCCGAGCGCGCCGAGGCCGACCTGCGTGAACTGCTCGCAGTGCCCGACAACTATCGGGTGCTGTTCACCCAGGGTGGTGCCACCCAGCAGTTTGCCGCGGTGCCCATGAACCTGCTTGGCCGCGGCGGCCGGGCCAACTTCATCGAGACCGGTATCTGGGGCAACAAGGCGATCAAGGAGGCGCGGCATCTATTCGGCAGCGCCCACATTGCCGCCTCAAGCGCCGAGAATGGCCATGTCGAAGCACCGCAGCAGGCTGATATCGCGCTGTCCGACGACGCCGCCTATCTCCACGTGACCCCCAACGAGACCATCGGTGGTCTGGCACTGGACTTTGTGCCCGTGGCGCGGCGCGGCGACGGGGTCGAGGTGCCGCTGGTGGCGGATCTTTCCTCGACCATCCTGTCTGAGCCGCTGGACGTCTCGCGCTTCGGTGTGATCTACGCTGGCGCCCAGAAGAACATCGGGCCGGCCGGTCTGGTGCTGGTGATCGTGCGTGATGATCTGCTCGACCAGGCGGTGAGCGAGATGCCGTCATTGTTCAGTTATCGTCAGTTGGCCGAGGCAGGATCGATGATCAACACGCCGGCTACCTACAGCTGGTACCTGGCGGGCCTGGTGTTCGACTGGCTCAAGTGCGACGTCGGGGGTCTCGAGGCGATGGCCGAGATCAATGACCGCAAGGCGGCCAAGCTCTACGAGGCCATCGACCGCAGCGACTTCTATTCCAACCCCATCGCGGTGCGTAATCGTTCGAAGATGAACGTGCCCTTCGTGCTGGCCGACAGCGCCCTGGATAAGGCCTTCCTGGAAGAGGCGGAAGCGGCGGGGCTTTTGAATCTCAAGGGCCATCGCAGCGTCGGAGGTATGCGCGCAAGCCTCTATAACGCGGTGCCTGAGGCCGCGGTGGACGCCCTGGTGGCGTTCATGGGCGATTTCGAGAAGCGGCGCGGCTGAGGTTCGTGCGAGAGCTGGCGCACCCAGTAAAGAGGTGGCGGGGCCAGGTTTCGCCAGCCATGCGTCAACGCCCGGTCACGGGGCGTTACAAGGAGACAACCCATGAGTGATTCGCAAGAGCCGAACCTCTCGTCGCTGCGTCAGCGCATCGACCATATCGACACCGAGATCCTGCGCCTGATCAGCGAGCGTGCCGAGTGTGCGCGCCAGGTGGCGGAGACCAAGACCGCAAGCGACCCCCAGGCGGTGTTCTATCGCCCCGAGCGTGAGGCCCAGGTGCTGCGCCGGGTGATGGAGCTCAACCAGGGGCCGCTGGACAGCGAAGAAATGGCACGGCTGTTTCGCGAGATCATGTCGGCCTGCCTGGCGCTGGAACAGCCGATCAAGGTGGCCTATCTCGGCCCCGAGGGCACCTTTACCCAGCAGGCTGCGCTCAAGCACTTCGGCGACAGCGCCATCAGCCTGCCCATGGCGGCCATCGACGAGGTCTTCCGTGAGGTCGAGGCCGGCGCGGTGAACTACGGCGTGGTGCCGGTGGAGAACTCCACCGAAGGCGTGATCAACCATACCCTGGATTCCTTCATCGATTCGGGGCTGCGCATCAGCGGAGAGGTGGTGCTGCGCATCCACCATCACCTGCTGGTGGCCGACACTACCCTCAAGGACAAGGTGTCGCGTATCTACTCGCATCCCCAGTCCTTCGCCCAGTGTCGCAAATGGCTCGATGCCCACTTCCCCCACGCCGAGCGGGTGCCGGTGTCGTCCAACGCCGAGGCGGCCAGGCTGGTCAAGAGCGAGTGGCACAGTGCGGCCATCGCCGGCGACATGGCGGCCAAGCTGTATGGCCTTAGCCACGTGGCGGAGAAGATCGAGGATCGCCCGGACAACTCCACGCGCTTCCTGATCATCGGCAACCAGGACGTGCCCATGTCCGGGGTCGACAAGACGTCGCTGGTGGTGGCGACCCGCAACCAGCCGGGTGCCTTGCACGACCTGCTCGAGCCGTTCCACCGCCACCAGATCGACTTGACGCGTCTGGAGACGCGACCCTCGCGCACCGGTGCCTGGAACTATGTGTTCTTCATCGACTTCTGTGGCCACGTCGAGGAGCCGCGGGTGTCGGCGCTGCTCGAGGAGGTGCGCCTGCGTGTCTCCGAGGTCAAGGTGCTGGGTTCCTACCCCCAGGGAGTCCTGTAGTAATGCAGGAAGAAGGAATGCAGCAAGAAGGAATGCAGGACGTCGCAATGCAGGAAGTCGCAACGCGTGGCGCAGTACCCGCATCCTTGCCTCGGGCTTCACGCATCGTCATCGTTGGACTCGGCTTGATCGGAGGGTCGCTGGCCGCTGCCTTGCGCAAGGCGGGGGTGGGGCAGGGGGATGACAGTCTCATCCTGGCCTGTGACCCAGACCCGAAGGAGCTCGAGTGCGGACGTCGCATGGGGTTGATCGACGCGGGGTCGACACAACTCTCCGAGGTTATCGAGGGTGCTACCCTGGTGGTGCTGGCGGTACCGGTGCTGGCCATGGGCCAGGTCATGGGCGATCTAGGCGCGTTGCGTGGCCGCGCCGCCGGCGATCTGGTTATCACCGACGTCGGCAGCACCAAGGCAGCGATCGAGGCGGCCGCCATCGAGGCCTTCGGTGAGCTTCCCGCGCGCTTTGTGCTGGGGCATCCCATCGCCGGGTCGGAAAAGAGCGGCGTGGCGGCGGCCAATCCGGAGCTGTACCAGGCCCACAAGGTGATTCTGACGCCGACCTGCGCTACCGACCCCGAGGCGCTTGAGCGTGTGCGGGCCCTGTGGCAGTTGACCGGTGCCGAGGTGCTGGAGATGGACGTGGCTCGCCACGATCAGGTGCTGGCGCGCACCAGCCATCTGCCGCATCTGCTGGCTTTCTCGCTGGTGGATACCCTGGCGCGCCAGGATGAGCGCCTCGAGATCTTCCGCTACGCCGCCGGCGGCTTTCGCGACTTCACCCGCATCGCCGGTAGTGATCCGGTGATGTGGCGAGACATCTTTCAGGCCAACCGGGGCGCCGTGCTCGAAGCCCTGGATGACTTCGAGTCAGGTCTGGCCCGACTCAGGGACGCGGTGAACCGTGGTGATGGCGACGGTCTGCTGGCCACCTTCGACCGCGCCAGTCATGCGCGCCACTATTTCGATACTCTGTTGAATCAGACCAGCTATCAGGCGGAATATCAGATGCAAGAATCAGCCATGCTGCGCTACCGGGTGGCCCCGGGCGGAAGCGTCACCGGTCGCATTCGGGTCCCCGGTGACAAGTCGGTTTCCCATCGCTCGATCATGCTCGGCGCGCTGTCCGAGGGCGTTACCGAGGTGTCCGGATTCCTCGAGGGCGAGGACAGCCTCGCCACGCTCCAGGCCTTCCGCGAGATGGGGGTCGCCATCGAGGGTCCGCACCAGGGCCGCGTGACCATCCACGGGGTCGGCATGCACGGCCTGAAGAAGCCGGCAGGTCCGCTCTACGTCGGCAATGCTGGCACCGCCATGCGGCTGTTTGCCGGGCTGTTGGCGGGGCAGGCCTTCGACACTGAGTTGACCGGTGATACCTCGCTGACACGTCGTCCCATGGGGCGGGTGGCCGATCCGCTGCGCCAGATGGGTGCGGTGATCGACACCGCCGAAGGCGGGCGTCCTCCGCTCAGGATCAAGGGCGGCCAGGCGCTGAAGGGCATCCACTACGATATGCCCATGGCCAGCGCCCAGGTGAAGTCCTGTCTGCTGCTGGCGGGGATGTTTGCCGAGGGCGAGACCCGAGTGCGTGAACCCGCACCGACCCGCGATCACACCGAGCGCATGCTCAATGGCTTTGGCTACGCCGTCGAGCGCGAGGGCGATACCTGCTGGCTGCAGGGCGGCGGCAAGCTGGCCGCTGGTCCGATCGATGTGCCCTCGGATATCTCCTCGGCGACCTTCTTCCTGGTGGCGGCGGCGATCACCCCGGGGTCGGATCTGGTGCTGGAGCACGTCGGCATCAATCCGACCCGGATCGGTGTGATCAATATCCTGACCGCCATGGGGGCGGATCTGCGCCTCGAGAACGAGCGAGAGGTAGGAGGTGAGCCGGTCGCCGATCTGCATATCCGCTACCGGCCGCTAAAGGGCATCGACATTCCCGAGGACCAGGTGCCGCTGGCCATCGACGAGTTCCCGGCGCTGTTCATTGCCGCTGCCAACGCCGAAGGCACCACGCGACTGCGCGGCGCCGAGGAGCTCCGGGTCAAGGAGTCCGACCGCCTGCAGTCCATGGCCGACGGCATGAGCGTGCTGGGTATCGACAACACCCTTTATGACGATGGCATCGACATCGTCGGCAAGGGCTGCGACGGCGCCAACTATGGCGGCGGGCGCGTGGACAGTCATGAGGATCATCGCATCGCCATGGCCTTCACCATCGCGGCCCTGCGAGCCTCGAGCCCGATCGAGGTCAACGACTGCGCCAACGTGGCTACGTCCTTCCCCGGCTTTGTCGAGCTGGCACGAGGTGTCGGCCTTGAACTCGAAGAGGTACGCGAGGAGCAGGCATGAGCGATCATGACGACCATTCGGCCCCGGTGCTGACCATCGATGGCCCCGGCGGCGCCGGCAAGGGCACCATCAGCCGGCTGATTGCCGAGCGACTGGGCTGGCATCTGCTGGATAGCGGCAGCCTCTACCGACTGACCGCGCTGTCGGCTATCGGCAAGGGCATCGCGCTGGACGATGAGCCGGCGCTGGCGGCGCTGGCCTCGGCCCTCGATGTGGTGTTTCGCTCCGAGAACGGCGAGGCGGTGGTCGAGCTCGAAGGGCGTGACGTGACTCGCGAGATTCGCACCGAGCAGGTGGGCAACAGTGCCTCTCTGGTGGCGGCGTTGCCGGCGGTGCGCCAGGCGCTGCTCGAGCGTCAGCGGGACTTCCGCCAGGCGCCCGGCCTGGTCGCCGATGGCCGTGACATGGGCACCGTGGTGTTCGTCGATGCGCCCTTGAAAATATTTCTGACCGCCAGCGCCGAGGAAAGGGCGCGCCGGCGTCACCTGCAGTTGCGGGAGGCCGGGGTGGATGCTAGTCTATCGAGTCTTTTGAAGGAGATTCAGGCGCGCGACGACCGCGATACGCAGCGTAGCGTGGCGCCGTTGGTGCCGGCCGATGATGCCATCGAGCTCGACACGACCCGCCTGAGCATACCGGAAGTGGTTGATCGGCTGTCCGAACTGTTGTCCCGAAAGGGGCTCCTGTCCGGCACCTGAACTCCCTTGCGGCGTCCCCGGCCAGATGTCACGACGTGCCCGAGTACAGGAAACGGAAAACTCGGTCAGGTCCAACCAGTGCCAACATCCCCGGGGGTTTTTGAATATGGCCCGCACTTGCTGGTGGTGCGGAGAAGCGGCCCTGCCGCACTCAACGTTGATCACGTAGGAACATCATGAGCGAAAGCTTTGCTGAACTGTTTGAACAGTCTCTCCAGGACATCAACATGGAGCCGGGCGCGATCGTCGCGGCTACTGTCGTCGACATCGAAGGTGACTGGGTCACCGTCAATGCCGGCCTGAAGTCCGAAGGTCAGATCCCTGCCGCGCAATTCCGCGACGACAGCGGCGAACTGACCATTGCCGTCGGTGACGAGGTCCACGTGGCCCTCGAAGCTGTGGAAGACGGCTTCGGCGAAACCCGCCTGTCCCGCGAGAAGGCCAAGCGTGCCGAAGCGTGGAAGGTGCTGGAAGCTGCCTTCGAGAAGGAAGAGATCGTCAAGGGCGTGATCAACGGCAAGGTCAAGGGCGGCTTCACTGTCGACGTCGACTCCATCCGTGCCTTCCTGCCCGGCTCTCTGGTCGACGTTCGTCCGGTGCGCGACACCACGCACCTGGAGAACAAAGAGCTCGACTTCAAGGTCATCAAGCTCGATCCGAAGCGCAACAACGTTGTCGTTTCCCGTCGTGCCGTTCTCGAAGCCGAGAACAGCGCCGAGCGTGAAGCGCTGCTCGCCACCCTGCAGGAAGGCCAGCAGATCATCGGTATCGTCAAGAACCTGACCGACTACGGTGCCTTCGTTGATCTGGGCGGCGTTGACGGCCTGCTCCACATCACCGATATGGCCTGGAAGCGCATCAAGCATCCGAGCGAGATCGTGGCCGTCGGCGACGAGATCACCGTCAAGGTGCTGAAGTTCGACCGCGAGCGCAACCGCGTCTCCCTGGGTCTGAAGCAGCTGGGCGAAGATCCGTGGGTCAACATCAAGGATCGTTACCCGGAAGGCACCAAGGTGCACGCCCGTGTCACCAACCTCACCGACTACGGCTGCTTCGCCGAGCTGGAAGAGGGTGTCGAGGGTCTGGTTCACGTCTCCGAAATGGACTGGACCAACAAGAACATCCATCCGTCCAAGGTGGTTCAGGTCGGTGACGATGTTGACGTCATGGTGCTGGATATCGACGAAGAGCGTCGTCGTATCTCCCTGGGTATCAAGCAGTGCACCGCCAACCCGTGGGAAACCTTCAACGCCCAGTTCAACAAGGGCGACCGCGTTGCCGGTACCATCAAGTCCATCACCGACTTCGGTATCTTCATCGGTCTGGACGGCGGCATCGACGGCCTGGTTCACCTGTCCGACATCTCCTGGACCGAGACTGGCGAAGAAGCCGTGCGTTCCTTCAAGAAGGGCGATGAGGCCGAAGCCGTCATCCTGTCCATCGATCCGGAGCGTGAGCGCATCTCCCTGGGTATCAAGCAGCTCGATACCGACCCGGTTGCCGAGTTCCTGGCTGTCAACGACAAGGGCACCATCGTTACCGGTCGTGTCGTCGAGGTTGACGCCAAGGAAGCTCACGTCGAGCTGGCGACTGACGTCGTTGCCGTGCTCAAGGCGTCCGAGATCAGCGCTGACCGTGTCGAAGACGCGCGCAACGTGCTGAACGAAGGCGACAGCGTCGAGGCCCGTATCGTCGGCGTCGATCGCAAGAACCGTCAGATCGCCCTGTCCGTCAAGGCCAAGGACCAGGACGACACCCGTCGCAACATGAGCAAGCTGCGCGACCAGGAAGTCGAGACCGGTGGCCCGACCACCATCGGCGACCTGATCAAGCAGCAGATGGGTCAGGACTAAGCCGGACCCCCGACACTGTTCGGGACTGGTAATGGTCAAGAGCGCTTCCTCCGGGGAGCGCTCTTTTTTTATATGTAAGAAATTGTAGAGGGCTTGAATGCCCCTCGTGGCGGCGCTGCCTCAGTATTATTGGTGAGTGGGGCGAGTTTTTACCGCATATGCTTGAGGGGACGTGTTTTGGGGTTGATGCCCTTGTTGTAAGCATCTACCGTTTGTTTGACAGGATTTTGACTTTGCCTTTGGCCAATAACGTTTGAATAACGTCGTTTGGCTGGTTGTCATATACTCATGCAGGAGTGATAATGCCTCTGCATCCGAAAGCAACTACTATAGGCGTACCTTAATGTCTTCACTTTTGAATGACTATATGCAGATGGAGCAGCAGCTCCAGCAACTGCAGGAAAGACTTGGTCAGCTCCAGAACGATGACCGTCTCAAGTCCGAACTCGAGTTCAAGGGAAAGCTCGAAGAGCTGATGAAAGAGTTCGACAAGAGCGCATCTGACGTCATCTCCATCCTGGATCCGAAGGCCGCTGCTTCCCCGGCAAAGGCCGCTGCCCCGGCCGCTGGCGGTCGTCGCAAGCGCAAGCTCAAGATCTACAAGAACCCGAATACCGGCGAAGTCGTCGAAACTCGTGGTGGCAATCAGAAGACGTTGAAGGCCTGGAAGGAAGAGCACGGTAATGACACCGTCGAGTCCTGGCTGGTACGTGTAGAAGACTGATGATTGTTTGAGCCGCAGACGAGGGAGTGCCTTGGACGTTGCATCGGTCCGGCACTGTTTCGATCTTCAGGCTTGCGGTGCCAGAAGCCGTCTTGAACCATCGACATGACAGTGACGTCGTCGTATTGTTCGGGACGGTTTCTTTTTGCACGGTATTCCTTGATCGGCTGCGTCTCGTTGGAGGCGAAGCCCGAAGCCCGTAGCTTCGACTGCCCCTTGCGATGTTTCTGGTTTCCGGGGAGGGGGCGAAGCGTGGCCTCCCACTGCAACAGTGTGATGCAGGAACAGTGTGATCCAGGCGAGGCGGGGCTGTGGCCTTGCCGTTGCCGGTACTCTGCTTGAATTCTGGTATGATGGAACGCAAAAGGTGGCCACCGAAGTGGCCACCAGAAGGGAGGCTTGCGGGCTCGGAGAGGCTAAGCGATCAGTCCTCTTCGAGTAGCGGCAGTCGCAGTTCCAGCCCATACTTGCCTTTGACCAGCTGAGGCGCTTCGCCGCTCAGGTAGACGCCGTGTTCGGACAGGCCGCGACAGGCCATGAACAGCATGGCGCTGGTCAGGTGTGAGCTGTCCTCGAGGGTGATGCAGGCGTGTCGCTGGGCCGGCAGCATGACCAGGCGGAACGGCAGTGGCAGCGCCAGGCGGTGTGCGTGTTCCTCGTCGACGTGGACACCCAGGTCGATACGGGGCGCCTCGCTGGCCAGCGGGTGATCGTGAAGAATAGCGATCGGTGCCGCATTGGTGAGGCGTGCCGGGAGATCGTAGGCGCCTTCGGCATTACGCTGCCAGTTGTCCAGGTTCTCGATGATTTCGGGCGGCTGATAGAGGCGGGTGACCGCGGCACGCCGCAGCGGCAGGTCGGCCATCTTCACCGAGAAGTGGGGCAGATTGTGGCGCTGGCGATAGAGTTCCAGGCGCTGGTTCTGGCGGTACTCCCGGGGAGCGACACGGTAGCGGCGCTGGAAGGCGCGGGTGAACGCCGAGTGATTGCGATAGCCGCAGCGTTTGGCGATATCATGTACGCCGTGGGGCGTATGGATCAGCAGCCTGGCGGCCTTCTCGAGCCGCAGCATGTCGCGGTAGGCACTTGGCGAAATGCCGAACGACTGGCGGAAGCGCCGACGCACCTGGGATGAGGAGTACCCCATACGCGTGGCAAGATCTTCGATACTCAGCTGACTGTCCAGGGTTTCCTGGAGCCAGATTTCGGCGCGCATCATCTCGTTGAACATGGTCTTGCCTCCCTGAACCATCGGCGCGGACCCGACCCTCCCTGGGTCCTCGGAGAGCGAATCCGAGCGTCCGTATCGCTGGTCGTTGTAGTCGGAACATCCGCCTGTCCCGAGGTATGATGGTGTAGGTTTGTAGCGTTAGGATACATCCTGTTACGTAGTTATGCAGTCTAGCGCGCCTGTCTGGCAAGTGCAATGTGCCGTTTTGATCGTTTGTGCACAAAACGTCAGTGATGGATTGCATATCTAACATGCTGTTGTGAAAGTAAAAAAGGCGTTATTTTCGAGCCTTTCTTGATAAGGTGGTGCCGCAGGATACTGAATCTGTCGCACCTCCATCGACGTTAACGACTGGTAACAAATGAAATCTCAGAGTTCCCAAAAGCCTATGGATGAACGCGAGAAGCTTCGCCGCTTTCGTGAATTGGATGACGCCTTCGCGGAAGCGCTGCGCAGCCTGGACAACCCGAACAAGGCCGCCGAGATCCCCACCGGCCCTCCGGTCCGCTCCATCGACAGCCTGGAAGAAGAAGAGCAGCGTCGTAAGGAAGAGGACTTCGAGCGGCGGCTGCTGGGCTTGATCCAGGAATATGCCCAGACCCCTGAATCGGTGCGGGAATTGGTCGCCACGCTGCAATCGATGGGGCGCATCGCCTGACCGCATGACCTCTGCCTTTGTCAGGGGTCATCGAGATGGGTCTTGCCGGACTTCAACCTGTGCGATTTTGACAGGGATTTTCCGACGGCTCTGTGGGTAAAGGCCGTGGCGTCTTTGCGCAAATACTGCAAAATGATGTCAGCAATTGCTGATGTCAGCGCTTGCCGACAGGCGCGCGCTGCTTATGGCGGTTGCCGGAACGCAGGCGCCTGAGGTGGGGTGCAGGTGCATTGGCAGGTCAGGGGCAAGCCTCGTTGAGCGGGCGCGCTGGTGTGCGACGCACCGGGCCTTTCAGCGGTAGCGAAAGACTCTCAAGCTTGGCAGGAAGGGGGTGTCCTCGAGGCGTTCGTCGCTTCTCCGGGCGCGTTGGCGTTCGGCTGGCGGTTGTGCCGGCGGAAGGTTGTGATGGGGGAGCTGCGCCTGGGGCACAAGCAGGGGCAGAGCCGCATTCATGGCACGTCTGAGGCGACCGTCCGGCAGAGGTGCCCGGTAAAAGAGGTTGGCTCGCATCAGCGGTGCCTGTCGTTGCACCTGGGCCAGGGGCTCGCTGGAAGGAATGCCGGCGAGGCGCTCGAGTTGAATGCGAATGTGCGGTGACTCGGTGTCGAAGGCCATCAGCTTGCGCTCGACTTCGGCCACGCTCAAGCGGGTGATGGAGCGTCCGCTGGCGTACCAGGCCAGACGAACCCGCTCCACCGGCGCCTCGGCGATGGGCAGGACGCGCCAGGTCTGTTTCAGATGGAGGCGGGCGAGGCCGGCGCCCCCCAGGTGATCATTGAGTTCCGGGTGGCGTATCGGCAGCCTGGCCTTGATCTCGGGTATCAGTTGGGGCGATTGCTGGCGAATGTCGCTCAGCCGTTCAGAAAACTCAGCCTTGGCCTGGTTCAGCGCCAGAGCCGCCTCGCAGGTAACCGGGTCCGCGGCCACCAGTCCGATATAGCTGCGGGTGACACGGCCGTCCTGGCCGTCGGCATACCACAGATCCAGTAACGCCTGGCGCAGCCAGTCCGCATCGGCTGTCTCGCGATCGAAGGACCAGGCAGGAAGGCGTGATGCCTGCCAGCGGTCGACGACCTCTCTGGCGCACGCGATGATCCGATCGAACCCTGCGTCGAGCTCTGCCAATAGCTGGTAGGCGGGCCGTGACGGGGCGCTGGCATTGCCTGGCCGGTCCATCGTTCAGTCCTGGTTATGCAGGTCGCGTTCGGCTCTGGCGACCCACTCATCGATGCTGGTTTCGTCCATGGCGGGTTCGCCGGCAATGCGATGGCTGCCATCGGCCCAGGCCCCCAGGTCAATAAGACGACAGCGCTTGCTGCAGAAGGGGCGATAGCTGTTCTCGGGCGTCCAGAGTACTTCCTTGCGACATTGTGGGCAGGCAACCTTCAAGGTGCCCTGACGAGTGCTGTGTGACATGTGGGGCTCCTGATGCAAGACGTAAACGTCGATAGCGGAAGAGGCAGGCTCAGGCCTTGGCGGCGAGTCTGCGATAGGTGGCATCCAGTGCCTTGACGGCCTCGGAGAGCGCCGCTAGATCACCGTCATTGGTGATGACATCGTCGGCCAGTGACACCCGCTCGTCACGACCCATCTGCGAGGCCACGATAGCCTTGGCCTGGGCCAGGTCGACATCATCGCGCTGGGTAGTGCGTTCGATCTGCAGCGCTTCTGGTACGTCCACCACCAGGGTGCGCTGGACCATGTCCACCTGCCCGGATTCGAACAGCAACGGGGAAACCAGCAGCACATAGGGGGCGTCTTGCTGCCGCAGCAGCGACAGTCTCGTGACCAGCCGTTCGCGCACGCGTGGATGGGTGGTCGCTTCAAGCCAGCGGCGTTCCTTTTCGTCGGCGAAGACGAGGGCGCGCAGAGCAGCACGGTCGAGGCGACCTTCCCTGGTCAGTATGGCATCTCCATATCGGTCGACGATGGCCTTGAGGGCCGGCTCGCCCGGGGCGACCACCTCTCGCGCGATATCGTCGGCATCGACCCAGCGAGCGCCGTGATCGCCAAACAGACGGGCCACCGTCGATTTGCCTGAGGCGATGCCACCAGTCAGTCCAATTATCATGCCACCCGTACTCCCTTCGTGTGTTCAGCGTAGTGCTTGTGTGGTGCAGTAGCCTGGGCCTTGAGTGCAACGTCGGCAAGCGACGATCAAAGGTTGCAGCGCTGAGAGAACGCAGTTTACGAGGTGCAACCCTGCATTTCGAGACGCCATTCACCCCGTGTCACCGAGCGCAGCCGTCTTCATGTCAGTCCCGACAGCGCCTGATATCCGGTGAGCAGTTCATTGCCGGCGAGCAGGCCGAGACCGCCGGCCAATACCAGCGAAGGACCGAACGGCAAGGGCTGGCCCTTCAGGTGTCGGGACCTCCACTGTATCAGCAGACCCGAAATTGCACCTAGCAAGGCGGCGATCAATATCACCAGTGGCAACAGTTGCCAGCCGAGCCAGGCGCCGAGTGCGGCAATCAGCTTGACGTCACCAAGCCCCATGCCGTCGCGTCCGGTGAGGACGTGAAAGGCCTTGCCGATGGCCCACAGCACGGCGTAGCCGGCGGTGGCCCCGATCACCGCATCATCCAGGCTGGCGGGGTTGAACAGCAGCTGGTAAAGCAGGCCACACCATAAAAGGGGCAGGGTAAGGGCGTCGGGAAGCAGTTGGGTGCGCAGATCGATCACCGCCAGGGCCAGCAGCGTCAGGCTGGCGCCGTAAAGCCACAGGGCAGGCCAGGTGGGCCCGTGGAGGATGCAGAAGCAGACCGCTAGCAGGGCGCTGGCCAGTTCCACCAGCGGATACTGGATGCTGATGCGTCCCTGGCAGTTGGCGCAGCGTCCGCGACGCTTGAGCCATCCCAGCAACGGCAGGTTGTCGTGCCAGGCGATGGGGGTGAGACAGCGCGGACAGCGAGAGCGTGGGTGGGCCAGTGACAGTGGCTCCTCGATATCGTCTGACAATTCGAGAGCCGCGCGGGCCTCGGTGCGCCACTGTTGCATCAACATGACCGGAAGGCGGGTGATGACGACGTTGAGAAAGCTGCCGAGGCATAACCCCAGCAGAGCAACAAGAGCAAGAGAAGCGAAAGTGACATCCGAAAAAAGCAAAAGGAGCTCCGTGGTTCGGGGGCGGTCAAAGGAGGCTATTCTACCGTTGGCAAGAGGCGATTGTCTGGTGATACGGCAAGGCAGCGGGTGATGTCAGGGGCCCGGACGTCCCTTGCCGGGCTTCCTGCGTCGCCCTTGGGGTGTCACCTGCTCAGCCATTAGTCTAAAATTGTTCCCTTTTTCCGATCAGGTAAGCGACATGACCCAGACGTTCGGACCCGTGATGCTGGATCTCGATGGCCATGAGCTATCGGCAGAGGAGCGATCGCTGCTCGAGCATCCCGCCACCGGTGGTGTCATCCTGTTTGGACGCAACACTCGAGATGCGCACCAGGTGCGCGAACTGTGCCGGTCGATTCGAGAGGTGCGTCCTGATCTTCTGCTGGGCATCGACCAGGAAGGAGGGCGTGTCCAGCGCCTGAAAGACGGAGTCACCCGGCTGCCGCCGATGTCCCGCCTGGGGCAGGAGTACCTGGACTCACCCGAGACGGCCGTACGGCTGTGCCAGGACGCCGGCTGGCTACTGGGTATGGAAATGGCCGCCTGTGGCCTCGATCTGAGCTTCGCGCCGGTGCTGGATGTCGACGTCGGGCTGTCATCGGTGATCGGTGATCGCAGCTTTGCCGGTGACCCCGAGACCGTGGCGCTGCTGGCGGGCGCCTTTGTCGAGGGGCTGCACGACGCGGGGATGGCGGCGGTCGGCAAGCACTTTCCGGGGCATGGGGGGGTGAAGGCCGATACCCACCATGAAGTCGCGCGTGACGAACGTAGCCTCGACGAACTCCGACAGCACGACCTGGTGCCGTTTCAGTCTCTGGCACCCAAGCTCGATGGCATGATGCCGGCTCATGTGGTGTATCCGGCCTTTGACCCAAGGCCTGCAGGATTCTCGCGCCCCTGGCTTGGCATGCTGCGTGAGAGCCTGGGTTTCAAGGGCCTGATCTTTTCCGATGACCTGACCATGGCCGGCGCTCAGGTCGCCGGTGGGCCGGTGGAGCGCGCCCAGGCGGCCCTCGACGCCGGCTGTGACATGGTGCTGGTGTGCAATGACCGAGCCGCTGCCAAGGCGGTGCTCGATGCCTGCGCCGAGCGTACCGTTCGCCGGGCTTCACGCTTGCGCTATGGCCGCGCTCGTCCTGACCTGGACGCCTTGCCGGCCCTGTCTCGCTGGCGCCGGGTACACGCTCGCCTCGAGGCGATGACTTCCGATTGATGTTTGAAACGAGTTGACTGTTATGCCGAAACTGGACCCTGCCCATAGCGCTTCACGTGACGATATGCGTGAGGTGATGGACACCGCGGATTGCCTGATCAGCCATGATGAAGTCGAGCGTGCGCTCGATCGCATGGCCGAGGAGATTACCCGGGATCTCGGCGATGAACTGCCGGTGTTCTACTGCGTAATGAACGGTGGCTTGATCACGACCGGTCACCTGCTGCCGCGTCTGGGCTTTCCGCTGGAGGTGGACTACCTGCACGCCACTCGCTATCGCGGCAAGACCCGAGGGGGCGAGCTGTTCTGGCGTGTCTCGCCGGAGATTCCCATGGCCGGACGTCATGTGGTGATCGTCGACGATATCCTCGACGAAGGTGCCACCCTGGCGGCCATCCTCGACTATTGCCGCGAGGCCGGCGCCAAGAGCATCTCCACCGCGGTACTGGTGGACAAGAATCACGACCGCAAGGCAGTGCCTGGCCTCAAGGCCGATTACTGCAGCCTGGAGGTCGCCGACCGCTATGTCTTTGGTTTCGGGATGGACATTAAAGGCTATTGGCGCAACGCCCCGGGGATCTTTGCCCCCAAGGGGATGTGAAAAGGTAAGGCCGACCACTACGTCTTTGGTTTCGGTATGCTGATATATGGTCGGTAAAGGTTACTGGCGAAACGCCCCCGGCATCTTCGCGCCGAAGGGGATGTAAAAAGGTTAGGGCAAGACCGACCGCCAGTGTCCGGCGTCAGCAATACAAGAAGCGCCCCGGGGATAGCCTCCGGGGCGCTTCTGTTTTGGGGTGCCAGGTAAGCCAGGAGCTTGGCTTTCAGGACCTTGGCTTTCAGGTCCTGCTATTCAGGACTCAGGCCAGTCCAAGTTCGTGGGTGGCTTCCTCTCGCATCTTGAACTTCTGCACCTTGCCGGTGACGGTCATCGGGAACTCGTCGACGAACTTGACGTAGCGCGGCACCTTGTAGTGCGCGATCTTGCCCTTGCAGAAGGCCTTGAGTCCTTCCTCGTCGAGCTGTTCGCCTTCGCTGAGCTTGACCCAGGCCATGACCTCCTCACCGTACTTCTGGTCGGGTACACCGATGACCTGAACGTCGGAGATGGCGGGATGGGTGTAGAGGAAGTCCTCGATCTCGCGGGGGTAGATGTTCTCGCCACCGCGAATGATCATGTCCTTGATACGCCCGACGATGGCCACATAGCCTTCATCGTCCATGGTCGCCAGATCGCCGGTATGCATCCAGCCGGCGTTGTCGATGGCCTTGGCGGTGGCTTCCTCGTTGTTCCAGTAGCCGAGCATCACGCTGTAGCCACGGGTGCACAGCTCGCCGGTCTCGCCCTTCGGGACCACCGCGCCGCTTTCCGGATGCACCAGCTTGACCTCCAGATGCGGGTGGATGGTGCCCACCGTGGTGACGCGCTTGTCCAGCGGGGCATCGGTGGTGGTCTGGAAGCTGACCGGGCTGGTTTCGGTCATGCCGTAGCAGATGGTCACGTCCTGCATGTTCATCTGGTCGATGACCCGTCGCATCACCTCGATCGGGCAGATGGAGCCTGCCATGATCCCGGTACGTAGCGACGACAGGTCGTAGCGTTCGAAGTCCGGATGCTCGAGCTCTGCGATGAACATGGTGGGGACACCGTACAGCGTGGTGGCCTTTTCTTCCGCCACCGCCGCCAGGGTGGTCTCGGGGTCGAAGCCGTCGGCGGGGTAGATCATGGTGGCGCCGTGGGTCACGCAGCCCAGGTTGCCCATCACCATGCCGAAGCAATGGTAAAGCGGTACCGGAATCACCATGCGGTCCTGATCGGTCAGGTTCATCGCTCTGGCCACGAACATGCCGTTGTTGAGGATGTTGTGGTGGGACAGGGTGGCGCCCTTGGGCGCACCGGTGGTGCCGGAGGTGTACTGGATGTTGATCGGTTCGTCGAACTGCAGACCTGACTGCACCTCGGCCAATTCCTCGGCGCTGACTTCGTCGCTGCGCTCGAAGATGCGCTCCCAGGCCAGCATGCCTGGCAGGGTCCTGGTCGAGTCGAGGCAGATGACACGCTTGAGCTCGGGCAGTCCGGCCAGTTTGAGCGGGCCAGCCCCCTGGACGTCGTTGAGCGCCGGGGCAAGCTCGGCCAGGGTGGCCACGTAGTCCGAGGTCTTGAAGCTGCCCTGAAGTATCAGCGTCGAGGTGCCCGACTGCTTGAGCGCGTAGTCGAGCTCATGGGTGCGGTAACTCGGATTGATGTTGACCAGGATGGCGCCGATCTTGGCGGTGGCGAACTGGGTGATCGTCCATTCAGCGCAGTTGGGTGACCAGATGCCCACCCGGTCGCCTTTCTTGACGCCCATGGCCAGCAGCGCGCGGGCCGCCTGGTTCACCTCGTCCTGGAGCTCGCGCCAGCGATAGCGTAGCCCCTGGTGGCGGCTGATCAAGGCGTCCTGGTCGGGGAAGCGGGATACCGTTTCGTCGAAGCAGTCACCGATGGTCTGGCCCTTCAGGGGCAGGTCACTGATGCCGCTGACGTAGCTCACGCTCGAGGGTGAGGGCGCGGTCGAGGGAGCGAGATCGGGAGAGGAAGCAGACTGGCGTGTCATCGTGGCTCTCGTCTTGTCGTCTGGTGATTGCCGTGGGGCAGGGTGTTGTCATTGTTCGGGGCAGAGCATTGGCAGTCAGGGTGTCGCAGCAGGCGAGGGACCAGAGCCAGTCGTGGAGGACGGGAGCTAGCCCTTCTCGCCGAGCTGTCCCAGGGCGTCCCGGGCTCGCCGGTCGACATCGTCCATCTCGAGGCGCATCAGGCGGATATCCTCGAGCTGGCGGTCTAGCTCGGCACGCTTCTCGGCGATGATCTCGAGTAGACGCTTGAGCTGGCGGGCGTTTCCGTCCGGCATGGCGTCGTACATCATCACCACCTCGCGTATCTCGGCCAGCGAGAATCCGAGCCGCTTGCCTCTGAGCGTCAGTTTCAGGCGCACCCGATCCTTCTCGCGATAGATGCGCTTCTGACCCTGGCGTCGGGGCGCCAACAGCCCCTCCTGCTCATAGAAGCGGATAGTCCGAGGCGTCACCTCGAACATCTTGGCCAGCTCTCCGATACTGTAGGTGCGGGAGATCGCGGTGGGCTGGCGAGCTTCGCTGGAGGAGCCTGAGGCGCGGTTGGCGCTGGCGGTTTTGCTCATGATGCTCTGTCCTGTTGGGAGGACCCGACGCGGCGGGGTCCTTGGAAAAGACACTAGTCAAAGTTTACGTTAACGTAAAGTGGATGTGGCGAAATTGACCCTCGCCCGGGCAAGGCGCCCCGGTATTCAGGGCCGCAGCGCCGTGTACGACTATGGGTTGATAGGTCGAAAACCGAGCAAGTGCTAGGTTGGGTCCCATTGCATGGCGGGGAAGCCGCCCGGCCGGCTGAATGGCCAGTCGAACGGTTCGCTGTCCGACTCGCTGTCCGACTCGCTGTCTGGCTCGCCATCGACGTCTTGAACATGAGGATGCCACCATGGACTTTTCCCTTACCGACGATCAGAAGGCCCTGGTCGACGCCGCCGCCGACTTTGCCCGAGTCGAACTCAAGGATCACGCCGCCGAGTGGGACGCCACGTCGCACTTTCCGCTGGACGTCATCCGGCGTGCCGGCGAAGCGGGCTTTCTGGGGATCTATACCCCGGAAGAACACGGCGGTCTGGGGCTCTCGCGCCTGGATGCGTCGCTCATCTTCGAGCAGCTGTCGCAGGGCTGTATCGCCACTACCGCCTACCTGACCATCCACAACATGGTCACCTGGATGATTGCCAACTGGGCCACCGACGGCGTCCGTGATCGCTACGTCGAGGCCATGGTCAGTGGTGAGTGGCTCGGTTCCTATTGCCTGACCGAACCCGGTGCCGGTTCGGATGCCGCCAATCTGCGTACCAAGGCCGTGCGAGACGGTGATGATTATGTCATCGATGGGGCCAAGATGTTCATCTCCGGTGCCGGTTCCACCGAGGTGCTGGTGGTGATGGCGCGCACCGGTGAGCCGGACAGCGGCGCTCGTGGCGTCTCGGCCTTTGTGGTACCGGCGGACGCCGAGGGCGTCAGCTATGGCAAGAACGAGGACAAGATGGGCTGGAAGAGCCAGCCGACTCGGCTGGTCAGCTTCGATGGTGTGCGGGTGGCCGCCGATCATCGTCTGGGTGAAGAGGGCGAGGGTTTCCGGTTTGCCATGAAGGGGCTGGACGGTGGCCGTCTCAATATCGCCAGCTGTTCGCTGGGGGCGGCCCAGCATGCGCTGACCCTGGCGCGCGACTACCTCGGTGAGCGCAAGCAGTTCGGTCGCGAGCTGTCGTCCTTTCAGGCGCTGCAGTTCCGTCTCGCCGACATGGCCACGGAATTGATGGCGGCCCGTCTGATGGTGCGCCAGGCCGCCTGGCGACTGGATCAGGGCGATCCCGAGGCGACCGCCCACTGCGCCATGGCCAAGCGCTTTGCCACGGACATCGGCTTCAAGGTCTGCAACGAGGCACTGCAACTCCACGGGGGCTACGGTTACATTCGTGAGTACCCGCTGGAGCGCCTGGTCCGCGATACCCGGGTGCACCAGATTCTCGAGGGGACCAACGAGATCATGCGCCTGATCGTCGGTCGTCGCCTGCTCGCCGACGGCGTGGTCGAATCGCTGCAGTGACGTTGGGTTGAACAGACAGCGCATGGAAAAGAGTGCAAGGAGCCAAACAATGAGTCACGACCTGGTCAGATTCGAACGCCGCCCGGCGGCTGGCGGCGGTTGCATCGGTATCGCCACCCTGAATGCGCCCAAGGCCTTGAACGCCTTGTCGCTCGAGATGATCGAGCTGCTCGACGAAAAACTCGAGGAGTGGGCCCAGGACCCCGATGTTCACGCGGTATGGCTTGACGGTGAGGGGGACAAGGCCTTCTGCGCCGGTGGCGATGTGGTGGCGCTGGTGCGAGAGCTCAAGCGCGAGCAGGAGGCCGGGCGCGGTGTCGGCAGCTATGCCAGCCACTACTTTTCTGCCGAGTATCGCCTCGACTATCGGCTGCATACCTATCCCAAGCCGTTGCTGGTGTGGGCGGACGGCATCGTCATGGGCGGTGGGCTCGGTCTGACCGCTGGTGGCCGGCATCGTCTGGTGACCGAGACCACTCGGATCGCCATGCCGGAGATCACCATCGGTCTGTATCCGGATATCGGGGCCAGCTGGTTTCTCAACAAGATGCCGCCGGGGGTCGGGCTCTACCTGGGCCTCACCGGTGCCAGCATCAACGCCAGGGACGCCCTTGACCTGGGTATGGCGGATCGCTTCGTGCCGCGCGAGCGGCGCGACGAGCTGCTCGCGCGGCTCTGCGACTGCCACTTCGCCCCCGGCCACGTGGATGACGCCGAAGCGCTGGTGTGCGACGTACTCGGTGAATTCGAGGCGCCGAAGAAGGCCCCCGAGGCGCAGGTCTGGCTCCATCTGGATCACATCACCTCGCTGACCCTCAAGGGCCGCGTGGAGGACGCCGTGGCTGCCATCCTGGGCGATGATCGCGACGATGACTGGCTTTCGGCCAATCGCGCACGACTCGAGAAGGGCTGCCCACTGACCGCGCACCTGGCCTGGCGGATGCTCGAGCGACATCGCCACTCCTCGCTGGCCGACGCCTTCCGCGACGAACTGGTGGTGTCGATCCAGTGCAACGTGCTGGGCGACTTCGCCGAGGGAGTGCGCGCGCTGTTGATCGACAAGGACAAGTCACCGCAGTGGCGGCATCGAGACGTCGCAAGCGTAGGCAGCGCCGATCTGGCGGCGATGTTCGGTGCCCCCTGGGGCAACGGTCCCGGGCCACTGGACGACCTTTGATCGCCGCTTGACGCGCCAGTACAACAATCACAATTCGTTAGATAGCCAGGAGACATCTTATGCAAATCGCCTTTATCGGCCTTGGCAACATGGGCGCGCCGATGGCCGCCAACCTGGTCGGCGCGGGCCACCAGGTGCGGGTCTTCGACCTGGTCGAATCGGCCATGGCGACGCTTGAAGAGCAGGGCGCGAGTCGGGCGAGTTCCGCCCTGGAGGCCGCCGAAGGCGCCGAGGTGGTGGTCTCGATGCTGCCGGCGGGGGCGCACGTCAAGGCGCTGTACCTCGGCCGTGACGGTGCCGAGGGACTGCTTGACCAGCTCTCGTCGCGGCCCTTGCTGCTCGATGCCTCCACCATTTCGCCGGACGATGCCCGGCTGGTGGCGGGCGAGGCCGCCAAGCGTGGTCTGGCCTATCTCGATGCGCCGGTGTCTGGCGGCATCGGGGGCGCCAAGGCCGGCACCCTGACCTTCATCGTCGGTGGCGACGCCGACGCCTACGAGCAGGCCCGTCCGGTACTCGAGGCCATGGGCAAGAACCTGTTCCACGCAGGCCCCAGTGGCAGCGGCCAGGTGGCCAAGATCTGCAACAACATGCTGCTTGGCATCCTGATGAGCGGTACCGCCGAGGCGCTGTCTCTGGGGGTCAAGAACGGCATGGATCCGGCCGTGCTGTCGGAGATCATGAAGCAGAGCAGCGGCGGCAACTGGGCATTGAACGTCTACAACCCCTGGCCCGGGGTGATGGAGGGTTCCGCCGCCTCACGTGACTATCAGGGCGGCTTCTTGACCGACCTGATGGCCAAGGACCTGGGGCTTGCCTGGGAGCTGGCGCTTGAGTCCCGCGCCAGCGTGCCGATGGGTTCCCAGGCGCGCAACCTGTTCGCGCTGCACAGCGCCCAGGGCAACGGCGGTCTGGATTTTTCCAGCATCCAGTCGCTGTACCGGGCCGGCGAGTCGTCCGGCCAATAGCCGGGCTGACGACGTTCGGGCCTCGTCGTTCGACGTCGAGGTCCGTGATTCGTCATCGCTCGACCAAGGTGGGGGTTGGCAAGACCGACCATTAGGTCTACATTTGGTGAAAATGTAGAAATTCTGGAGCCCCCGCCATGACCAGCATCACCCCCGTTACCTGGGAAGATCCCTTCCGCCTCGTCGATCAACTCGACGAGGAAGAGCGTATGGTCCAGCAGACCGCCCACGACTACTGCCAGGAAAAGCTGCTTCCCCGGGTGCTCGAGGCCAACCGTCACGAGCGCTTCGATCGCGAGATCATGAACGAGATGGGGGAGCTTGGACTGCTCGGCGCCACCATCGATGGCTACGGCTGTGCTGGCATGAACTACGTCAGCTACGGTCTGATCGCCCGTGAGGTCGAGCGGGTCGATTCCGGCTATCGCAGCGCCATGAGCGTGCAGTCGAGCCTGGTCATGTACCCGATCCACGCCTTCGGCAGCGACGCTCAGCGCGATCGCTACCTGCCGAAGCTTGCCAGCGGTGAGTGGGTGGGCTGCTTCGGCCTGACCGAGCCGGACCATGGCTCCGATCCCGGCAGCATGTCGACCCGGGCCTATCGCACCGACTCCGGCTGGCGCCTGAACGGCACCAAGACCTGGATCACCAACTCGCCGATCGCCGACGTCTTCGTGGTCTGGGCGCGGGACGAGGAGGGGGTGGTCCGCGGCTTCGTGCTCGAGAAGGGCATGCCTGGTCTCAGCGCGCCCAAGATCGAGGGCAAGTTCAGCCTGCGCGCCTCCACCACCGGCCAGATCGCGATCCAGGACGTCGAGGTTTCCGACGACCAGCGTCTGCCT
The DNA here is from genome assembly GCF_030733595.1 of Halomonas sp. MMSF_3323. Classification (NCBI taxonomy): domain Bacteria; kingdom Pseudomonadati; phylum Pseudomonadota; class Gammaproteobacteria; order Oceanospirillales; family Halomonadaceae; genus Halomonas; species Halomonas sp. MMSF_3323. The sequence continues at coordinate 38,364 of NZ_JASHIT010000006.1, forward strand.
GGGGTGCAGGGCCTGAAGGGGCCTTTCTCCTGTCTCAACCGCGCCCGCTACGGCATCAGCTGGGGTGCCATGGGCGCCGCCGAGGCCTGCTGGCACGCCGCACGTGACTACACCATGGAGCGCAAGCAGTTCGGCCGTCCGCTGGCCGCCAATCAGCTGATCCAGAAGAAGCTCGCCGACATGCAGACCGAGATCGCCCTGGGCCTGCAGGCGTCGCTGCGGGTGGGGCGGATGATCGACGACGGCCAACTGGTGCCCGAGGCGATTTCGCTGATCAAGCGCAACAACTGTGGCAAGGCGCTGGATATCGCCCGGGTCGCCCGGGACATGCACGGCGGCAACGGCATCAGCGACGAGTACCACGTCATCCGTCACGTCATGAACCTCGAGGCGGTCAACACCTACGAAGGCACCCACGATGTGCATGCCCTGATCCTCGGGCGTGCCCAGACCGGCCTGCAGGCCTTCACCGGGTGAGTGACACCGCCATGCACCAGGCAGACAGCTCAGCGGAGACCGGCGCCGGCAATACGGCAGGCGAGAGCGCGCAAGCTGCCAGCGCCGCCAGGCCGCTCGAGGGGGTTACCGTGCTGGACATGTCGCGGGTGCTGGCCGGCCCCTGGTGCGGCCAGCTACTCGGCGACCTCGGCGCTCGGGTGATCAAGATCGAGCACCCCGGTCGTGGCGATGACACCCGCGGCTGGGGGCCGCCCTGGCATCAGGGCGAGCCGATCGACGGTGATGCGGTCGAACGCCAGGCCGCCTATTACCTCTGTGCCAATCGTGCCAAGCAGTCGCTGGCGGTGGACATCGCAAGCGCGGATGGCCAGCGCCTGATCAAGGCGTTGGCCAAGGGCGCCGACATCGTGCTCGAGAATTTCAAGGTCGGTGGGCTCGCTCGCTATGGCCTAGACGCTGCCTCGCTGCGAGAGATCAATCCGGCGCTGGTGGTGTGTTCCATTACCGGCTTTGGCCAGACCGGCCCCTACGCCCACCGGGCAGGCTACGACTTCATGATTCAGGCCATGGGCGGCTTGATGAGTCTGACCGGCGACGCCGACGGCATGCCGATGAAGACCGGAGTGGCGATCACCGACGTGATGACCGGGCTTTACGCCACCGTGGGGGTGCTGGCGGCATTGCATCGCCGGCGCGAGACCGGTGAGGGCAGTCACGTGGACCTGGCGCTGCTCGACGTTCAGGTGGCGACCCTGGCCAACCAGGCGCTCAACACCCTGGTCAGCGGTGTGGCACCGCAGCGCTTCGGCAATGCTCATCCGAATATCGTGCCCTACCAGGCGTTCGCCTGCCGCGATGGTCATCTGGTGCTCACCGTGGGCAACGACGCCCAGTTCGCCCGCCTGGCTGAGTTGCTCGGGCACCCCGAATGGGCCGAAGGCGACTACGCCACCAACGAAGGACGGGTCGCCCATCGCCAGGATCTGGTGGCCTTGATCCAGGGCATTCTGAGCGGCGGCGAGCGCGATCACTGGCTCGCCGAATGCGAGGCCCGGGGGATACCGGCGGGGCCCATCCACACCTTGCCGGAAGTGTTCGCCGATCCTCAGGTGCGTCACCGTGGCATGGCCCGGGAGATCGACGGCGTGCCCCAGGTCGCCAACCCGCTGCGCTTCGATGGGGCCAGTGCCACCGCCGTGTCCGCACCACCACGCCTTGGCGAGCACAGCGACAGGGTGCTGACCGAGATGGGGCTGTCGGCGTCCGATATTGAACGTCTACGACGGGAAGGCATCATCCGCTAAGACCGTCAGCGGTGCTTGAGTGCACAACGGCCAGGCCCATGGGGCCTGGCTTTTTTTTGGCGCGGTCGTCGATGCCAGGGTCGATGCCCTAGTCGACGGCCCGATGGCCGATAACCCGCTGGTGGTGATCAGGTCAGGTGGTTGTCCCAGCGCAGCGGCAAGGCGGCCAGCTGGTAATGGCGGCCGCCATCGTCTATTCGGTGGACCTCGCCACCGCCGGTGGTGACCAGATAGCCTCCGGCGCCGTCGCAGCGAACGCCTGCCGCGTCCTCGATATCGAACTGTGCCAGCAGCTCGCCGCTGGTCCTGCCCAGCACCAGCACCTTGTTGCCTCGTGGGGCGGAAATCGCCGCACTCGGGCGCACCTGGCTGGCCGCCACGCTGGCGGTGTACTGGGCCATACGCCCTTGCAGGGGCGAAGGCAGCACCTGCTCGCTGAAGCTGCCGTCCGGTGCGCGCCTGGCGATCAGCGGGTGGTCGGTCTCCCACTCGGGGCCCTGGAACTGGTAGCCGGCGACGACGGTGCCGTCGGGGGCGATGTCCAGATGGCGACAGCTCAGCTGGTGGTGGGATGGCCGATGGCGTTCCAGGATCTTGCCGCTATGGCGATCGAGCAGCAGCAGGGCGGGGTCCATGTCCGAGAGGTTGAGCTTGGCCCGCCCGCTGTCGGGATGGGTGTGGATACCGCCCAGCGCCACCACCAGGGTCTCGCCATCGGGCATCAGGCCGACCTCGTGGGGACCGATGCCGTCGAGAAGGTGGTCACCCACATGCCGGTAGCCTTGCTCGGCGTCGTGCACCTGAACCAGCCCCATGGCGTCGCCGATGCGATTGGCGGTGACGTAGAGCCAGCGACCGCTCGGGTCGAACACGCCGTGGCCGTAGAAGTGCCGGCCCTGTCCTGCGCTGATCTCGAGTGTCGATGCCTGGCGCCTGGCGTCGAGCACATGGAAGCGTTGGCCTGGCCGTCGAGCGAACAGTACCACCTCGTCCCGGCCCGGTCTGAGGCAGCCGCCGTGGCAGCGCTCCGGGCTCGGCAGCAGAAAGTGACCAGCGCCGTCGCGGCGCAGCCCTGCCAGGTGGTGTCCACCGTCGCTGTCGTCCACCGCGCTGAAGTACCACTGCCGGCGGCCACCATCGTCCAGCGCCCACAGACTGGCCGGCAGGCCGGTGGCGGCGAGTCCCAGCAGCGACGCCTTGAGCAGGCGCCGCCGGGACAGAGAAGGAAGTGACGGCACCGGGTCAGTCTCCGTCGCTGGAATTGAAGCCCTTGACCACCCCCAGGGCGGGGGCGATCTGATCATCGAGCAGCGCCCGCAGCTGGGCCACCTCCAGGTAGAGGGTCGCCAGTTCTTGTTGTGCTGCCGGGGAGCTGGCATCGCCATCTGAATGTTCGTCCAACGCATCGACGATACCGGTATCGATCGCCTCGGCCTGATCGAGCGTGTCCTCCAGCTGGCGAGCAAAGGCGTCGCCCAGCTCGGCATGGCCGGCCTGATCCAGCCAGGTCGCAAGGCCCGGCTGGAAGTACTGCTGCAGGCCCGCCAGGCTGGCGGCCGCCAGGGCCACCGACTGGCCACTGCGCCAGGCCTCTGCGCGATAGGCATTGGGCGCGGCGCCCATCAAGCCGAGCGGCTCGCCGAGGCGCTTGTCCTCCAGAATCTCGAGAGACTGCATCGCACCGTGCAGGGTCGCCTCGTTGTAGCTGTCGGTGGCCAGGTAGTGCGGCGCAAAGGCCTGCCAGTCGGCAACCACGGCGTCGCTGACGGCGACCAGGTGGCTGCCGATGGCCCCAGCCAGGGCGCAGGGCAGGGGGTCGCCCAGCGAGCGGCTGGCCATGACGTCGTCGTAGAGCAGTACTTCCAGCGCCGGGAAGCCCTGCTCGGCGACGCCGGCCTCGGCGATGTCGTCGGCGCCGACGGGGGCGTCCTGGCGTAGCCTGGCGCCAACGCGGGTACCCACAAGATTCTTGGCGTCGGGCCAGAACTGGAGCTGCCAGGCACGGCTGTCCACCTCGATCGGCCCGAAGTCGACAAAGCGCACCGCTTGCCAGGCCTGGTAGGCCGCAAGCCACTCACTGCGCAGCGCCGGGCGGTCGACCCCGGCCTCGCCGCAGCTCGCCTTCAGGCGTTCGGCCAGTGCCTGAGTCCGGCTCGCCAGTTGCCGATAGCCAAGCCCGATATCGTGATGCCAGACGCTGCGCGGGGTGCTTTCGTTCTCTGCATCGTGCGCGGTGTCAGCGCTGGCGTCAGAGGACCCCTGGGCCAGGGCCGTCCCGGGCCCGCCCAGCGTCAAGCCGGCGGTCGCCAGCAGCAGGGCGGCTGCCAGGGCGCTACCCGAGTGTCGTGGAAAAGTCGTCATAGGGAGTTCAGGAAGTCCAGTAGTTGTTGGCGCTCGTGGGCCTCAAGCGCCTTGTAGGCATTTCGTGAAGATTCGGCTTCACCGGCGTGCCACAGGATCGCCTCTTCCAAGGTGCGAGCCCGTCCGTCGTGCAGGAAGCCAGCCTGGGGATTGACGCTCTGGGCCAGGCCTAGCCCCCACAGTGGCGGGGTGCGCCACTCATTGCCGTCGGCCTGGTACTCGGGGCGACCGTCGGCGAGGCCTTCGCCCATGTCGTGCAGCAGCATGTCGGTGTAGGCCCACAGGGTCTGTCCGGCCAATTCGGCGCGCTCGGTGTCTTCCGGCGTGGTCAGCGACGGGCGATGACAGCTGGCGCAACCCAGGGTGTTGAAGTGACGGGCGCCGGCCTGGACGTCTGGCGAATCCATGTCGCGCCGCTCGGGTACGGCCAGGCTCGAGGCGTAGAAGGTGATGAAGTCGGCGACCTCGTCACTGACTTCGGGATCGCCGCCATCGGGGAAGTTCTCGCAGCCCTGGCCCGGCATACAGTCGGTGCTCGCGGTCAGGCGCGAGGTCAGGCCCATGTCACCGGCAAAGGCGTGCAGGCTCTGCTGCTCCACCGTGGGCTCACCGGCCTTCCAGCCGAACCGTCCCAGCACGGTGGTCTGCTGGCGCACGTCCCACACTCGGTTTGGCCGGCCCGAGATGCCATCGCCGTCGGCGTCCTGCTCATCCGCCCAGGCCAGGATCTGCGCCTCGTCGACCACCTCGAGCAGGCCCAGGCCGATCATCGGCGGGGCGACCCGGGGGGACGTCAGCAGATTCTCGGGCAGCTCCCCGTAAGCGGGGTTCTCGATGGAATAGACGGGCGCCGCGAGCACCACGTGGTGTCCGTCGTCGAAGCTGATCTCGCGATCCTCGAGGGTGCGTACCATGTCGGCTTCCGGCGTGGCGCCGGGAATCGCCGCAGTCTGAAGCTGGCGCCCGTAGTGGGGCACCGGAACGGCGCCGGTGCGCCTTACGATGTCATGATCCTCGTCGCTTTCAGCGGGCAGCGACAGGCGCAGGAACAGGGACACCGGCGCCTCGCCAGGGGCCGGAGGGTGACCGCGGCCGTCCTTGATATGGCAGCCCTGGCAGCTGTTGGTGTTGATCAGCGGTCCGAGGCCGTCACGGGCATCGGTGCTGGCCGGTGCCACCACCCAGGGGTTGCGAAAAAAGCTGTTGCCGACGCTGAAGTCCAGGCGCTTGGTCATGCTCATGTTGCCAAGGGGCAGCGAGTAGGCGTTGTGGTCGAACTGGCTGACCGAGCCTTCGCCACCCGAGCGTGGGTCGTTCTGGATGGGCGGACTGTCGTTTGCGCTGACTGGCGCGTCGTTTGCGCTGACCGGCGCGCCGATGACGAGGGCCGCCAGCAACGCTGACAGGGCAGGGGGGAGCGACGGAAATTGACGCATCAGGCGTTTCCTTGAAACAGGTGAGCCGCACGCGGGCGGTGCGGCTTCTTGGGGCGAATGACTCTCATTGCATCATCCGCCAAGGCGTTATCACCTGATCTGGATCAAGCGGGGTCCAGTGACGGGGTCAGAAAGTATGACCGGCGTCGTCGGGCTGCAGCGAGGTGACGCCCAGTTCGCCTGCGGCCTGCTCGATGGAGCCGGTCTGGGTGACCAGCGCCAGGATGGCATCGTTGACGATGGCGGCGCCCTGGTCATTGCTCGGTGCGATCATCATGTCGAAGGTCATCGGCGAGTCGCTGCGCTCGGCGGTCTCCTTGAGGGTGCCGAGCGCGTCCATGGAGGCCTCGATCTGCTGCTCCAGGGTCTGGGCCAGCTCGCTGTCGCGCTGGGCCAGCAGGGCTTCCACGCCCGGTCCTTCCAGGGTGGTGCCGTCGATGCGCTGGTAGCTGCCGGTGTAGACGTTCTGGATGCCCTGACCGTTGTAGTAGTGCGAGTTATGAGTGTTGTCGCTGAAGCAGTCGTGCTCGTCCTCGTAGGAGTTGGCCTCCAGCGCGACCTTCATGCGCTCACCGGCGAGCTCCCCCAGTGACAGTGAGCCCATGCCGAAGAGGATGCGGCGCAGGCCTTCTTCAGCCGGTTGCGCGGTCAGTTCGCTGCGGTAGTTGTCGCCGTCTACCGGCGCCCACTGGGCGACCATCCATTCCAGGTCGTTGATCAATAGCTGACTGGCTGCCTTCAGATAGGCCCGACGGCGGTCGCAGTGGCCGTTGCTGCAGTCTTCGCCCTGGGCGAAGTCGCTGGCGGGGCGCTCGCCGGCGCCGGCCTCGTAGCCGTGCTGATCCTGGCCCCACAGCAGAAACTCGATGGCGTGGTAGCCGGTGGCCACGTTGGCCTCGGAGCCGCCGATCTCGTTGAGCTCGGCCAGCAGCTCCGGGCTCAGGGTACTGACGTCGATCTCTTCGCCGCCGACGTTGATGCGCTCGGAGGCAATGATGTTGGCGGTAGCGCCGGCGTTGCCCAGCTCGTGCTGGTAGCCGTCCTGAGCGACGTAGTCGATCATGCCTTCGTCCAGCGGCCAGGCGTTGAGCTGGCCTTCCCAGTCGTCGACGATGGCGTTGCCGAAGCGGAAGACTTCACTCTGCTGGTAGGGCACCCGCGCCTCGCGCCAGGCCTTCTTGGCCGCGGCCAGGGTCTCGGGGGTCGGCGCGGCCAGCAGGCTGTCGATGGCCTCGTCCAGCGCCTTGGCCGTCTTCAGTGCGTCGCTATAGGTGGTGTGGGCGAGATCGGTGTAGTGGCTCACCACCGCCTTGGCGGTAACGTCTTCGGCGGCGACGTGGCTAGACACGACAAGGGCACTGGCGGCAATGGCAAGCGCCAGGGGACGGCGGACGAGACGGGAGATCATGGGGCGTTACCTTTTCTCAGGGCGGTTATTCTTGCGCGGCGACGACAGGTAAGGGATGGCTGCGCCGGGGAGTCCACTACGGAAAGAAATAGTAACGAGATTGACTATCATTGCAAGTCGCTGGGTGCGCTGGAACGGTCCGGAGCCTGGTGACTCAGCCCTATGCCCAAGCCCACGGACCCTGCGCTGTGATGCAGCCGAGCAGGGGGCAGCGAGCCGACAGGGAGATGGCGGAAAGGAGGCACCTTCCCGCCATGGACCGGCGGACGCAGGCGGGTGTCAGCGCGGTGAGAAGCGGCGGTTGATGCCGGTCTCGGCGATCATGCGGGTGGAGATTTCCTCCACCGAGAAGCGGGTGGCATCGATAAAGGGGATATGCAGCTGGCGGAACATGGATTCGGCCTGGGCGACCTCCTGCATGCACTGGTCCATGCTGCTGTAGCGGCTGTTGGGGCGACGTTCGTGGCGGATGGCGGCAAGCCTGCGCGGGTCGATGGTCAGGCCGAACAGCTTGTGGCGCTGCTTGGCCAGTACCGGCGGCAGCTTCAGGGTGCCGCTGTCGTCCTGGTCGTCTTCGGTCAGCGGATAGTTGGCCGCGCGCACCCCGAACTGCAGCGCCAGGTACAGCGAGGTCGGCGTCTTGCCGCAGCGTGACACCCCGACCAGGATGACATCCGCCTGGTCGTACTGGTGGGTACGGGCGCCGTCGTCGTTGTCGAGGGCGAAGTGTACCGAGTGGATGCGGTCCATATAGACATCGTCGCTGGAGATGGCGTGGGTACGCCCGACGCTGTAGGAGGAGTGGGTGTCCAGCTCGCGCTCCAGCGGCTCGAGGAAGGTGGAGAATATGTCGACCTTGAAGCCCGGTGCCTGGCGAATCACCGCGCGGATCTTCTCGTCGACGATGGTGTCGATGATGATCGGCTGCACGCCGTCGCGCACGGCGGTGGCCTCGATGATGCTGACCAGCGAGCGCGCCTTCTCGATGGTGTCGATGTAGGGCTTGGTCAGCTTGCGGATGTCGACGTTCTCGAACTGGGCCAGCAGGCTGCGGCCCAGGCTCTCGGCGGTGATGCCGGTGCCGTCGGAAATGAAGAAGGCGGTTCGGGTCATGACGATTCCCTTGAAGACAGTGATGGCATTGTCCGTTTACCGCTGCGGTGAGACAAGTTGTCGCTGTTCCAAAGTAAACCTAAGGCGGCACAGGCGTGCCCGACTACAAGATAGGCTGGCTTTCGATCAGCCTCTGAAAAAAGTCCTGGCGGCGGGGCCGAGCCAAGCATTCGCGCGCCTTTCAGATACTTTGACGCCAGCATCCGACGTCATGATTTGCACGCCCTGGCGGAGACCTCGATAGCGGCGTCAGGGCGCTGACTACAGGAATCGTCGATTTCCCCCGGGTGTTGTAAAAATCCTCCAGTGACTTCGCTCTTAGACCAATGGCGAATATGGCGAGGCGCTGATAGAGTCGCCAGCATCCAGTCATGACGGCGCGTCACGGACGAGGTCGTCGACATCCAAGGGGGTCACGTGGACAAGTACATTCTGTGGTTTGATCAGCTGGGCATGAACGACGTCGAGCGAGTCGGGGGCAAGAATGCTTCCCTGGGCGAGATGATTTCCAACCTGTCCGGCGCCGGCGTCACGGTGCCTGGCGGTTTCGCCACCACCGCCGAGGCCTATCGCGAGTTCCTCTCCCACGAGGGGCTCAACGATCGAATCAACCAGGAGCTTGCGCGTCTCGACGTCGATGACGTCAATGCCCTTGCCGAGGCCGGCAGCAAGATTCGCCAGTGGGTCATCGATACCCCGCTGCCGCCGGCCTTCGAGGCCGCCCTGCGTGAAGCCTACGAGCTGATGCTCGGCAAGCATCCCAACCTCAAGGTGGCGGTGCGCAGCTCCGCTACCGCCGAGGATCTTCCCGACGCGTCCTTCGCCGGCCAGCAGGAAACCTTCCTCAATATCGAAGGCTACGACAACATCAAGCGGGCGGTGCACGAGGTGTTCGCCTCCTTGTTCAACGACCGCGCGATTTCCTACCGGGTGCACCGTGGCTATGCCCACGAGAACGTGGCGCTGTCCGCCGGCGTGCAGAAGATGGTGCGCTCCGAGACCGGGGCCAGCGGCGTGATGTTCACCCTGGACACCGAGTCCGGCTTCCGTGATGCCGTATTCGTGACCTCGTCGTGGGGCCTCGGCGAGACCGTGGTGCAGGGCGCGGTGAACCCTGACGAGTTCTACGTCCACAAGACCACCCTGGCGGCAGGCCGCCCGGCGGTGCTGCGGCGTAACCTCGGCTCCAAGCTGATCAAGATGGTCTACACCGGTGATGCCAGCGCCGGCAAGTCGGTGGAGACCGTGGATGTGCCGCTGTCCGATCGTGGCCGTTTCAGCATCAACGACGAACAGGTGATGGCGCTGGCGCGTCAGGCGATGACCATCGAAGAGCACTACGGCCGTCCCATGGACATCGAGTGGGCGCTGGACGGTGACGATCAACAGCTCTACATCGTTCAGGCGCGTCCCGAGACCGTGGTGTCCCAGCAGGAGGGCGGCTCGCTGGAGCGCTTCCAGCTCAAGGAGAAGGGGCGCACCCTGGTCACCGGTCGCGCCATCGGTCAGCGCATCGGTCGCGGTGCGGTCAAGGTCATCCTCAGCCCGGACGAGATGGACAAGGTCAACGCCGGGGACGTGCTGGTCACCGACATGACCGACCCGGACTGGGAACCGATCATGAAGCGCGCTTCTGCCATCGTCACCAACCGTGGCGGGCGCACCTGTCACGCGGCGATCATCGCCCGCGAACTGGGTATCCCGGCGGTGGTGGGCTGTGGTGACGCCACCGACGTGCTGCGCGATGGCCGTGAAGTCACCGTGTCCTGCGCCGAGGGCGATGCCGGCCACGTCTACGATGGTCTGCTGGAGTTCGACCGCAACGTCACCAGCGTCGATGCCATGCCGGACATCCCGTTCAAGATCATGATGAACGTGGGCAACCCGGATCGCGCCTTCAGCTTCTCCACCCTGCCCAACGCCGGTGTCGGCCTGGCGCGTCTGGAGTTCATCATCAACCGCATGATCGGCGTTCACCCCAAGGCGCTGCTGGAATACGACACCCTGCCCAGCGAACTGCAGCAGACCATCGATCTGCGTATCGCCGGCTACGATGATCCGGTCAGCTTCTACGTCGACAAGCTGGTGGAGGGTATCTCGACCCTGGCGGCGGCCTTCTATCCGGAGCGGGTCATCGTGCGAATGTCGGACTTCAAGTCCAACGAGTACGAGAACCTGATCGGCGGCAAGCTCTACGAGCCCGGTGAAGAGAACCCGATGCTCGGTTTCCGCGGCGCCTCGCGCTACATCTCCGAGAACTTCCGGCCGTGCTTCGAGCTTGAGTGTCGGGCGATGAAGCGGGTGCGCGACGAGATGGGCCTCGACAACGTCGAGCTGATGATTCCCTTCGTGCGTACCACCGAAGAAGCCAGTGAAGTGGTCGACCTGCTGGCGGCCAATGGCCTCAAGCGAGGCGATAACGGGCTCAAGGTCATCATGATGTGCGAGCTGCCGGCCAACGCCCTGCTAGCCGATGAGTTCCTCGAGTACTTCGACGGCTTCTCCATTGGCTCCAACGATCTGACCCAGTTGACCCTCGGTCTCGATCGCGATTCCGGTATCGTCGCGCACCTGTTCGATGAGCGGAACCCGGCGGTCAAGAAGCTGCTGGCCATGGCGATCCAGGCCTGCAAGGCCAAGGGCAAGTACGTCGGGATCTGCGGCCAGGGGCCGTCTGACCATCCGGAACTGGCCAAGTGGCTGATGGAACAGGGCATCGACTCGGTGTCACTGAACCCGGACGCGGTGCTGGAGACCTGGTTCATGCTGGCCGGCGAGACCATCGGCTGAGCATCACCATGCTGTGAGACGGCGACGCGATCGCCCGCCTGTCGACGCCGCGGACCTTCCGCGGCGTCGTTGCGTTGTGCGGGTGTGCGAAACTCGCTCAATCGCCTCGAGGGGCTCCCCAAGTGCCCGCTAACTTGGCACCATGGGAAGCTTTTCTTTTCAGGATCTTGTGATGGCGTATCTGTTGGTCATGGGCAGCGTGCTGCTGTCCATCGGGGTGTGCCTGGGCTGGGCCTGCTGGTCGCTGGGGCGCTGGGCTCTCGGGCGGCTGCTGCCAGGGGGGCGTCAGTCATCGGGCACGGCAACACAAAAGGCGAAGCCAGGACCCAGGGCCCGCAGTCGCAGCGATTCCCCGACCAAGGCCTCGAGCAAGGCCGCGAACAAGGCCCAGGCCAAGTCAGAACCCAGCCAGGAGCCCAGGGCCTCACGGGGCAAGGCTGCTTCGTCAAAGGCGGTCAAGAACAAGGAGCCTACGCCTCCCTGGGCATTGACTCGGGGCCTGTCACGCTTTGGCTCGGCGCTGCCGCTGGGCCTGCTGATGGCGTTGATATACGGTGTGGTACGCCTGGCCGAGAAGGGCATGGCGGCCAGGGCCGAAAGCACCCCTGAGGGCTATCACCAGTTGGTGTCGGTGCTCGGTGTGACCGCCGTGGCGCTGCTGGCGCTGGCACTGGTCTCGCGGTTCTGCCGCTGGCGTGTCGATCGCTACGAGCGCCGGCAATAAATTAGCGCTGCTCGTCGGTGGTACACGATGCCGGTGAAACACGCACATGACAGCGAGCCTGCGTGCCGTCTCGACGCTCAGGGCCTATGCTGAATCAAGCAATAAAGACTCTCCCGTATTACTCATCACAAAAGGAGCGGTGATGACATCGCGTACTTCGCCACGGTTGGCGCGTCTGGCGTCTTCCATCGTTTGCGGCAATCTGCTGCTGGCCGGCCTGCTGACGACACCGGCACTTGCCCAGGAGGGGTTTGAATACGCTCATCCGGACATCTCGCCGGAATCGAGTTCCGGCTATCAGGAGAAGCCCGGCTGGTCGACCTCGTCCTTTGCGGTGGCGGCCGCGAACCCTCTGGCCACCGACGCCGGCTATCAGGTGATCAAGGCCGGAGGCTCGGCCATCGATGCCGCCATCGCGGTGCAGATGGTGCTGACGCTGGTGGAACCCCAGTCCAGCGGCATCGGCGGTGGTTCCTTTCTGATGCTGTTCGACGGGGAAGATGTCCACGCCTTCGATGGCCGTGAAAAGGCCCCGTTGGGCGCCGACGAGTCCCTGTTTCTGAATGCCGACGGCGATCCGATCGACTTCATGACCGCGGTCGAGAGCGGGCGTTCGGTGGGGGTGCCCGGTACCTTGAGGATGCTGGAGCTGGCGCACGACGAATACGGCGAGCTGCCGTGGAAGTCACTGTTTGCGCCGGCCATCACTCTGGCCACGGAGGGTTTCGAGATCAGCCCGCGTCTGCATCAGAGCCTGGAGTCGACTCCAAGCCTTGCCGAGGACGAGATCGCCGGGGCCTACTTCTTCGATGACCAGGGCGAGCCGCTTGAGGTGGGAGCGACCCTGCGCAATCCCGCCCTGGCGGCGATTCTGACCAAGGTGGCCGAGGAGGGCAGCTCTGCGTTGCACACCGGCGAGTTTGCCGAGGATCTGGTGTCCCGGGTGCGGAATCACCCGGAGCTGCCCGGTACCCTGAGTCTCGAGGACATGGCGGGTTACGCAGCACTCGAGCGTGAGCCGCTGTGCACCCCCTGGCGTGACTGGGAGGTCTGCGGTTTCCCGCCACCCTCATCGGGACACCTGACCGTGATGCAGATACTCGGCATGATGGAGGCCTTGCCGGAGATCGAGACCGCCATCCACGAGGGTGTGCCCACGGTGGATTGGCTGCATCCGTTTCTCGAGGCCTCGCGCCTGGCCTTTGCCGATCGCGGCCGCTATATCGGTGACAGCGATTTCGTCGAACCCCCCGGCGGTGACTGGAACACGCTGCTGGCACCGGACTATCTGGCCAAGCGCGCCGAGCTGATCAAGCAGCAGAGCATGGGAAGCGGCGAGGCGCGCCCCGGCAACCCCGGTTCGCTGGAGACCGCCTACGCCTCTCAGCCCCAGCAGCCCGAGCACGGCACCAGCCATATCAGCATCGTCGACCCCCGGGGTCAGGCGGTCGCCATGACCTCGAGCATCGAGCAGGCGTTTGGTTCGCGCATCATGGCCAACGGTGGCGGCGAGCTTGATGGCGGCTATCTGCTCAACAATGAGTTGACCGACTTTTCCTTCACGCCGACGGATGAGCAGGGCACACCGATCGCCAACCGGGTGCAGCCCGGCAAGCGGCCGCGTTCGAGCATGAGTCCGACGCTGGTGTTCGAGCGTGAGAGCGGCGAGCTGGTAGCGAGCCTCGGGTCTCCCGGAGGCGCCGCGATCATCCACTACACCGCCCAGACGCTGGATGCCATGCTTACGCGTGGTGTGGACGCCCAGCAGGCGCTCGATCTGCCCCATGCGATCACCACCGGTGGCACCGTCTATCTGGAGCAGGGGCGCTTCCCCGAGGCCACGCTGAGCGATCTGCGGGGACTTGGTCACGAGGTCGAGACCCGCGAGTTGACCAGCGGTCTGCAGGCGCTGAAGGTCACCGAAGACGGCTTCTATGGGGGTGCTGACCCCCGCCGTGAAGGCGTCGTGATGGGCGATTGAAGCGCGCCATTCGCTCCGCGGACTGATGTTGCCCCCGCTCCCGGCTACCGCCGGGGCGGGGGTTCTTCGTTCAGTCGTCGGCCAGCCAGTGGCGCAGCTTGGTCAGCAGTAGCTCGGCGTCGCTCATCCTGCGTCGTTCGCGCAGCAGCGCGCTGAGTCTTTCAGGGCGGTCGGTGATGATGCCGTCCACGCCCATGTCGATAAGTCTGGCCATGCGGCCAGGATCGTTGACCGTCCAGGCGTAGAGCGGCGTCTGGTTGAGGTGGGCGCGTCGCAGTTGATCATCGTCGATCTGGCTGTTGCGCAGGCCGAGCCCGTCGAAGCGACGCTGCGGCAGGCTGCCGGGCAGGGCCCACTCTGCCAGCAGCAGTGTCCTGGCGCGAGGCTCCTGGGCGTCGATCAGGTGGATCTGACGGTACGACAAGGACGCAAGCCAAGTGGTCTCGAATAGCCTGGGATCGCCACAGATCATGCGCGCCAGGCGGTCTTCTGCCTGGTCTCGGCAGTGCAGGCGCCAGCGGCGTTCGGCGTCGAGCTCTGCCACGACCGCCTCGATCAGCGCCTGTTCCTTGCCACGGCTCGGCTTGAGCTCGATGATCAGGTCGGCGCGGCCACGCACCGCAGCCAAAGCCTGGTCGAGCCTGGCCAGGCGTTCGCCGGCGAAGGCATGACCGAAGCCTGATCCGACATCCAGCGTTGCCAACTCCTGCCAGTTCAGGTCGGTGACCCGCCGCGGGTCTCCCGCAAGACGCTGCAGCGTGGCATCGTGGCTCAGCACCACGTTGCCGTCGGCACTCAGACGCACATCGATTTCGATCTGATCGGCGCCGTCTTCCAGGGCCTGGCGGATGGCCGACAGGCTGTTTTCCGGCGCTACCTCCGAACTACCCCGGTGGGCGATCACCTCGACCTCGTCATTGAGCTCCTGTCGCTCCACCATCAGCCACGCCTGGGAGACGGCGAATACCAGGATGCCAACCTCCACCGCCCAGGCCAACCGCCCCGGGTGGGCGTCAGCCGGTGGGGGATCGGGGCGCGGCAGTCGATGGGCGCGGCGCAGGTACAGGCAGGTCGCCAGCAGGGCGTTGAGCACGATCACCGCGAAGGCGACACTGAGCGTCAGCAGGGTCGCGGCGGTGACCACCAGCAGCATGGTTGTGATGACCACCGCGCCGATCTCGGGCAGTGTCGACAAGAGGGGGGCGACCCAGGCGCTGAAGGCGATCGACACCGCCGACGGCAGCACCAGCAGTACCGCCAGCATCGAAAAGATGACCCGCGCAAGTCCCCCCTGGCGGTGCCGGGTCAACTGGTAGCTGCGGCGCATCGCTGCGACAGGCGAGAGACCCTCCAGTACCACGCAGGGCAGCGCCAGCCACCATCGGATGTAGAGTCGCGCCGCCAGCGCTGCCCAGAGTCCGACCAGCGGAAGCAGGGTCGAGGTGTAGAGCCAGAAGGCCGGTGGGCGCACCCGCCGCACATAGTAGGGATCCAGGTGACCGAGCAGGGAATCGTGGACCAGGCTGGCACAGGCGGCGACGAGGGTCAGGGCCAGCAGGTGAATCGACACCTGCAGGCTGGCGAGGCCCAACAGCCTGGGAAGACGATGCAGGCTCTGCCACAGGGCGATCAAGGCCTGGCGCGCGTGGGAGCCCTGGCGCTCCACCGCCACCAGCATCATCCCGGCCTGCTGCAGGTAAAGCAGCGTCAGCAGGATGACGGCAAAGGCGAGGATCCAGCTGAAGCCCAGTGGGGACAGCAGCAGCTCGACCGCATCCACCGTGGTGACCAGGGGGCGGCCAACCCGGGAAAGCCAGCCGGCCAGCAGCCAGCCCATGGCCGGCAGCAGTGCAGCCGAGGCGAACAGCGTGAACAGCAGATGGTAGGCCAGCAGAGGACGCAGGTGATCATGCAGGCTGGTGTAGACATCCCTGGCAAGCGTCATGAGTCTAAAGTGTGCCGTTGGACGTGGGTAGCAGGAGCAGGGGGCGCTGCGCGCCGAGGACCCACCGAGTGAGCAATGGCGTCAGTGGTGGGGGTCACAGGACCCCCGGCGGTCGGTGGACCAAGGAAGAGCGATGGCCCGTCAATCGAGTTCGAGGCGGGACTCGGCGACCAGAATGCCGTTGTTGTCGGCGTAGACCCATTGGCCCGGTGCGAAGTCGACACCGGCGAAGGCGACGGGAACATCACGCTGGCCTTCGCCGCGCTTCTCGCTCTTGCGTGGGTGGGCGCCGAGGGCCTGGATGCCCAGATCGGTCTCCGCCAGGATGTCCACGTCGCGCACGCAGCCATACATGATCACCCCGGCCCAGCCATTGCCGGCCGCCTGTTCCGCGAGCATGTCGCCGAGCATGGCGCAGCGGGTTGACCCGCCTGCGTCCACCACCAGCACTGCGCCGTCTCCTGGTTCGGCGACCGCCTGCTTGACCAGCGAGTTGTCTTCGAAGCACTTGACCGTTTTCACCGGGCCGAAGAAGGCCTCCTGGCCCCCGTAGTTGACGAAGATCGGGTCGCACACCGCCACCTCTGGGTAGGCGTCGCAGATATCGGGCGTGACAATCTGGGTCATTGGAGCGTCTCCGTGGCTAGTCCTGGCATGATGCCACAGGTGTCGATGTTATCCAGCCCCCGGGGGATGACGGGCTGAGGAGGTCGAGCGTGGGAATGGATTTCGGTGATCTCTGATAAATTGTGCGCGAGTCGTCAAATCGGTCGTTGAAAAGTGGCGTCGTTTCACCGGCTTGTCCACGTTCAGCCCAGAGATGTGATCGATGCCTTGGCGAAGCGCCCTGGCAATCCGCCTGATCCTTTTTCCACTGAAGGTACGATGACTTGCCTGGCACCCGAGTGCGAGTGCATGTCGTTGGCCTCCATTCGTTGGTGGTGAGTTGCTCTCATGATTCCGGCATCAGACCGGCGCTGATCTTTCGTGATGCTGGCGAATCGATAGCGGGCCGGGCCGAGGGTCGGTCGTGCAAGGCCGGTACTATGCAGCGCTGTAAGCCGCGGGGGAAGCCGGAGATGCCAGCGCGAGAGCGGTGTCGCCAGACTCGCCCCTTGAATCCAAAGATCCGTTGCGGATAAGGGGATCTTGAGGTCATTGCCGATTTCCGCATAAGCCATCGGCGATGACCAAGTTCGGTCGTCGCAATGCCAGCCGTCCGCATATCTTTGGCCAGGTGAAAGGCGTCACTCGGCCAAGCTCCAGTCGTGCGTTGATCGTGCAAGCCGCGGACCCGGCGTCTTTCCTTCTTGGCATCGACACAGGGGATGGCGTCATGGCGAACCAGAGCAGTGATTTCAGGGTGGATGAGGCGGGGCTGGATGACGGCACCCGGGCGGGATCCGTTGCGACCTCGGTAGGGGGCGTCTATGAGCGGCCGCCCGGAGGACAGATCGAGGGCTTTGTCGTCAACGGTGTCGACCTGACCGGTGGCGGCAGCCTCAGCGGTGCCTTTGGCACCCTGACGGTGGCGGTGGACGCCCAGGGCAACTATCGCTGGGACTACCAGTTGACCGACAACTCTGACGATCACCGTTCCCAGGGGCGCGGCGACGAGGGCATCAACGATCCGTTCAAGGTGGAAGTGAACGGCGGAAGCCAAGGGGTGCAGACCGACAATCTGCGGATTTTCGTCAAGGATGACGTGCCCGATGCCACCGCCACGGCACCGAGCTCGGTGGCCGAAGGGGAGGTGGCGCGCGGTACCTGGTCGGTCAATGCTGGCGCCGATGGTCTGCGTGAAATGCGCGTCTACGTGTCGGAGGAGATCGGCTTCTACCGTCTGGACACACCCATCGAGTTGTCGGTGGGCACCCTGATCGTGAACTCCGACGGTAGCTGGGAGTTCGAGGCCAGGGACGGGCTCGACCAGACCACCCATCCGGAGCTCGAGTTCACCCTCAGGCCCATCGATAACGATGGGGACCGCGGACGGGCGAAGGTCACGGTAGAGATCACCGACGCCAATGTCCCCACGACGCCAACGAGCGATGATGACCCCTACACCCGGTCTCCCTCGGTGGTGGTCGACGAGGACGGCCTGGCTGGGGGCAACCCCGGAGGCCCTGAGGACGTGGCCGGTGAGGCCACCAGCGCCAGCGCGCGGCTTGGCTATGACTTTGGTGCCGATGGACCTGCCGCCAGCGGGGCCTTCTACTGGACCACGGACGGCCTGCCGACCAATCTGCAGAGCCAGGGCAGCGCCGTCGTCTACGAGGTGTCGGCCGACGGCCTCAGCCTGACCGGCCGTGACGAGGTGAGCGGCGAGGCCGTGTTCACGGTGGTGCGCGCAGATGACTCGGATCTGGTAACGGTGTCCCTGCTGCGCCCGCTGGATCACTTCGCCACCGGCACCGAGGACGACATCGATCTGTCTTTCGGCTACGTGGTGAAGGATGCCGATGGCAGCGAGGCCAAGGGCTATCTGGCGGTCACCGTCGACGACGACACCCCAGTGGTCGTCGACGACTATTCCAGCGCCGGGTCCGGCGAGTCGGTGAACGCGGATGTGCTGGCCAATGACAGCCCGGGCGCAGATCTGGGGCACCTGGTCAGTGCCGAAGTGGTATCGGGCCAGGGGCAGGTGGTGATCAATGACGACCAGACGCTGACCTTCACCCCCGCTGATGATTTCAGCGGCACCGCCCGCATCAAGTACAAGGTGCTGGACTGCGACGGAGACCCGATGGTCGGCCACTGGACCGTCAAGGTCGAGGACACCGATGGCAAGCCGGTGACCAGTGATGTGCATCGCATCGTGCTCGATGAGGATGGATTGCCAGGGGGTAATGCCGGCGGCAATGGCGACGTGGTCGGTGAGCCGTTCAGCGCCGTGAGGGACCTCCAGATTGACTTTGGTGCCGATGGACCGGCGGCGGGAGGCGGCTTCGCCTGGAGTGCGGACATCGCGCTGACCGCAGGCCCCCAGAGCCCTACCGACGACAATCCTCGCAGTGATCTCGATGGCCTCACCTCCCAGGGTAGCGAGGTGAGCTTTGAGGTGGTCGATGGGGGGCGTGGCCTGATCGGCCGCAACGAGGCAGGCGAGAGTGTCATTACGGTGAGTCTGGAAGACGGCTCGGACGTGGCTCGCGCCGTTCTGCATCGACCCATCGATCATCTGCGGCCGTTCAGCGAGGACAATATCTTCCTTGGTCTGTCCTACACGGTCACCGACGCCGACGGTGACACCGCTCAGGGGCAGCTCGAGCTGCTCATCGATGACGACACCGCAGAGACCGAGGATGACAGCTCGGTATCCGACAATGGTGCTGCGGTGACCCTGGACGTGCTGGCCAATGATGCCGTCGGCGCCGACGGTGGCCGCGTGACAGCCGCCAATGTGGTGGGAGACAGCGAGGTTACCGGCTCGGTAGTGCTCAACCAGGACGGCACCCTGACCTTTACCCCCGACCCCGGCCAGAGTGGTGTGGCCACCGTGCGTTACACCCTGACCGACGGCGATGGCGACCCTCGCTTTGCCGAGTGGACAATCATCGTGGACGCCGACGGTACCCCGACGACGCCGAGTGGTGATGACGTGCCCGTGGCAGTGGTCGATGAGGATGGCCTGGCGGGAGGTATCGCGGGGGGTATCGACGATGTCGCGGGTGAAGCGACTCAGGTGGCCGGAGTGCTTGGCTACGATGCCGGCACGGACGGCGCCGGCGACTTCCGCTGGTTGGCCCCGAGTCCGAGTGGGCTGACCTCCGGGGGCATGCCGGTCATGTTCTCGCTCAGCGGCGATGGTCGCCAGTTGGTGGGTAGCGCAGGCGGCAGCGTCGTCTTGACGGCGGTACTGACCAATCTGCTCACGGGTGCCTATCAGGTCACCCTGGCCGGTCCGCTGGACCACAGCGACCCTGGCTCCGAGGATGACATTGATCTGACCCTGAACTACGTCGTCAGCGATAGTGACGGCGACGAAGCCCAGGGCAGCTTGAATGTCGTGGTCGACGACGATTCGCCGCTGGCGGCGGACGACGCGGCAAGCGCGAGCGGCGGCGCGCCGGTGGTCATCGAGGTGCTCGACAACGATCAAGTGGGTGCCGATGGGGCAAGCGTGACGGCGGCTGCGGTGCGTGGAGGAGACAGCGTCGGTACGGTAAGCGTGAACACCGACGGATCGCTGACCTTCGTCCCCAACCCGACCTTTGGCGGGCAGGCGGTGATCGATTACACCCTGACCGACAACGATGGGGATAGCGCCGAGGCCGAAGCGACGGTCAGCGTCGAAGGTCCTGCGGACGAACTGGTGGTGGGGGACAACGACGACGATAACGAAGCGACAGGGGCCGGCGGCGACGTGCTGATCGGTGATCGAGGTGGCCTGGAGGCGGTGCTGACGCCGGCCACCAACTACAATATTTCGCTGATTGTCGATACCACCGGCAGCATGGTGGTGCCGTCGGGGACACCAGGCCTGAGTCGACTCGAGCTGGTTCAGGCGGCGCTCAAGAACCTGTTGACCGACCTGGTGGCCCATGACGGCCAGATCAATCTGCAGATCGTCGATTTCGGCACCAATGCCGTCGATCATATCGTCATCGACCTCAGCAGCGCTGACGATATCGCCAATGTGGTGAGCTTCATCGACGGTTTCAGGGCGGAGGGCGGCACCAATCTGGAAGCCGGCATTCGCACTGCATCTGGGTGGCTGGCGGCGCAGGACGCCGATCCCCAATTCGCCGATTTCGAGGACCTGAGCTTCATCCTGACCGATGGTGGGCCCACACACTACACGGATGATGCCGGACGCACGGTGAGCGCCACAGCGATCGACGCCACCGCCATCAAGGAGGCCGCCGACGCCTATACCGAGCTGGCCGCGCTCAGTAGCGTGCGAGCGGTCGGCATCGGTGACGCGACCAGGGAAGATGTTCTCGAGTTTTTCGACAATACGGATGTGTCGGGCACCGGGGCGCTGTCTTACCAGGGCACCGTGGTCGATGGTGTCAGGCTTGCCAATTTCACGCGCGGTTCGACGGACGCGCTGAGGGTAGAGACCTGGACCAAGGTCTCCGACGCCAACACGGTGGCGGCCCAGTTCGGGGGCAAGTTGCGGATCAGGGACAACGCCAATGACGACCAGGCGGCGGAAGTGGTCAGTACCTCTTTCTTCGTCGATGACGATCCCGATGACCAGCTGTACACCTCGCTGCTGTTTCGCTACAGCACCAGTGTGTTCAGTCAGTCGAACGATTCGATGGGTTATGTGGTCGAGGTGCGCGAAGGTGGCCAATGGCAGGAGTACGCCAGCAGTTCACTGACCTACGCCCCGAACTGGACGACGGTCGATACCGGCTTTCTCGAGACGGGGGAGTATCGTCTCCGGTTCCTGGTCGACAGCGGCAACCGCACCAACGACAGTCTCGATATCGATCAGATCCGACTGGAGCAGCGCCTGCTCGACGATGGAGACATTCTCGAGACCGGGCAGGTGGAGGTGGTCAATACCGCCGAAGAACTGGAAGCGGCCCTGTTTGGCGGAGGCAGCCAGGCCGAGTTGGCCGCGCTGGGCGATGATGTCCTGGCAGGCAACGAGGGAGACGATGTCCTGTTCGGCGATACCGTCAACAGCGATGGACTGTCCTGGGTGGATGGCGACAGTGGCGAGAGTTTCCAGGCGGGAGAACACGATGGCTTGGGCTATCTCGGCCTTGTCGAGTTCCTGAGGTGGAGCGTGAATGGTGGGGCGGAGCCGACGGATCAGCAGATCATCGACTACGTCAGGGACAACGTCGAGACCCTGGCTATCGCGGATCGGTCTGACGGTGGCAACGACAGCCTGTCCGGCGGTGCCGGTGAAGACATCCTGAACGGTGGCGGCGGCGGCGACCTGCTGATCGGCGGTGTCGATGATGATCTGTTGGTCGGCGGTGCCGGGGCCGATGTCTTCGCCTGGGAGTTTGGTGACGCGGGCAGCACAACGGCACCGGCGCAGGACACCGTGGCCGACTTCACCGTCGGTGAGTATGGCGTTGAGGCCGAGGCCGACCGGCTCGATCTTGCCGATCTTCTTCAGGGCGCCGACGAGGACAATCTGGCGGA
This sequence comes from Halomonas sp. MMSF_3323, assembly GCF_030733595.1. Classification (NCBI taxonomy): domain Bacteria; kingdom Pseudomonadati; phylum Pseudomonadota; class Gammaproteobacteria; order Oceanospirillales; family Halomonadaceae; genus Halomonas; species Halomonas sp. MMSF_3323. Next base: position 59,996 of record NZ_JASHIT010000006.1, read on the forward strand.
CTACCTTCAGGCCAGTCAGGACGGGGACGATACCCTGTTGTCCATCAGCAGCGAAGGCAACCTGGCGGCTGGAGGTGGCAACGCCGATCAGGTCGTTGTGCTTCAGGGCGTGCAGATGGGCGCAGACGGTGACGCCTTCCTGCAGAACCTGCTCGACGATGGTCAGTTGAGGGTCGAGTAAAGCAGGCGAGTAAAGCAGGCGAGGGAAGGTGGGGTGGGCGGTCAGCCGCCCGCCCAGTGACACGGCCTTTGCTGGCAAGGCATGAAAAAGCGCCCCGGGGAGTTGAACGCAACTCGCTCCCCGGGGCGCTTCCTTGTGATTCAAGGCTCGAGTCGGTCTGGCGACAGACTCGAGCCGTTGACCGTCAGATGATTCAGGCTTCCTGAGCCACCGGAATCACGTTCGAGGCGGCCTTCTGGTACTCCTCGATTTCGTGGAAGTTCATGTAGCGATAGATCTCGCCGGCCATGGCGTCGAACTCGCCCATGTAGCGGCGGTACTCATCGACGCTCGGCAGGCGACCTTCCACGGCGGCCACGGCGGCCAGTTCGGCGGAGGCCAGGAAGACGTCGGCGCCATCACCCAGACGGTTGGGGAAGTTACGGGTGGAGGTGGACACCACCGTGCTCTTGGCGGCGACGCGGGCCTGGTTACCCATGCACAGCGAGCAACCCGGCATTTCCATGCGCGCGCCGGCGCGGCCGTAGATGCCGTAGTAGCCTTCCTCGGTCAGCTGGTGCTGGTCCATCTTGGTCGGCGGGGCGAGCCACAGCTTGGTCTTCAGGCTGCCGGCGGGCTGCTTCTCGAGCAGCTTGCCGGCGGCACGGAAGTGGCCGATGTTGGTCATGCACGAACCGATGAACACCTCGTCGATGCTCTGACCTGCCACCTCGGACAGCAGACGGGCGTCGTCCGGATCGTTGGGGGCACACAGCACCGGCTCCTTGAGCTGCTCCAGGTCGATCTCGATGACCTCGGCATACTCGGCGTCGGCGTCGGCGCGCATCAGGCTGGGGTCGGCCAGCCACTCTTCCATGGCCAGGATGCGACGCTCGATGGTGCGCTTGTCACCGTAGCCATTGGCGATCATCCACTTGAGCAGGGTGATGTTCGACTTCAGGTACTCGGAGACAGAGTCTTCGGACAGGGTGATGGTGCAGCCCGCCGCGGAGCGCTCGGCACTGGCATCGGACAGCTCGAAGGCCTGCTCGACGGTAAGATCCTCGAGGCCCTCGATCTCCAGCACGCGGCCAGAGAAGGCGTTCTTCTTGCCGGACTTCTCGACGGTCAGAAGCCCCTTCTGGATGGCGTAGTAGGGAATGGCATGGACCAGGTCACGCAGGGTGACACCAGGCTGACGCTTGCCCTTGAAGCGCACCAGGATGGACTCCGGCATGTCCAGCGGCATGACACCGGTGGCAGCGGCGAAGGCCACCAGGCCAGAGCCCGCCGGGAAGGAGATGCCCATCGGGAAACGCGTGTGGGAGTCACCGCCGGTGCCGACGGTGTCCGGCAGCAGCATGCGGTTCAGCCAGGAGTGGATGATGCCGTCGCCCGGGCGCAGCGATACGCCGCCACGGTTCATGATGAAGTCCGGCAGGGTGTGGTGGGTTTCCACGTCCACCGGCTTCGGGTAGGCACTGGTGTGGCAGAACGACTGCATCACCAGATCCGCCTGGAAGCCCAGGCAGGCCAGGTCCTTGAGCTCGTCACGGGTCATCGGACCGGTGGTGTCCTGAGAGCCGACGGTGGTCATCTTCGGCTCGCAGTACATGCCGGGACGCACGCCTTCCAGGCCGCAGGCCTTGCCGACCATCTTCTGGGCCAGGGTGAAGCCCTTGCCGGTGTCCTTGGGCTGCTCGGGCAGACGGAAGACGTCGGACTGCTCCAGACCCAGCGTCTTGCGGGCGTTGTCGGTGAGACCGCGACCGATGATCAGCGGGATACGACCGCCTGCGCGGACTTCGTCGAGGATGACCTGAGTCTTCAGCTCGAAGGTGGAGATCACTTCGTCGGTGTCGTGACGGCAGACCTTGCCTTCATAAGGGTAGACGTCGATGACGTCGCCCATTTCCATCTTCGACACATCCATCTCGACCGGCAGGGCGCCGGCGTCTTCCATGGTGTTGAAGAAGATCGGGGCGATCTTGCCGCCGAAGCAGAAGCCACCGGCACGCTTGTTGGGCACGTTGGGGATGTCGTCGCCGAAGAACCACAGCACCGAGTTGGTGGCGGACTTGCGCGAGGAACCGGTACCCACGACATCGCCGACGTAGGCGACCGGGAAGCCCTTGGCCTTGACCGCTTCGATCTGCGCCATGGGGCCCTTGGTGCCGGGGACCTCGGGCTCGATGCCGTCACGCTCGTTCTTGAGCATGGCGTTGGCATGCAGCGGAATATCCGGACGTGACCAGGCGTCGGGGGCCGGGGACAGGTCGTCGGTGTTGGTCTCGCCGGGCACCTTGAACACGGTCAGGGTGATCTTGTCGGCCAGTGCCGGCTTGGACAGGAACCATTCGGCGTCGGCCCAGGACTGCATCACGTCCTTGGCCACCTCGTTGCCGGCCTTGGCGCGGTCGGCGACGTCGTGGAAGGCGTCGAACATCAGCAGGGTGTGCTTGAGCTGCTCGCCGGCTTCCTTGGCAAGCTCGGCATCATCGAGCAGTTCGACCAGGGTCGCGATGTTGTAACCACCCTGCATGGTGCCCAGCAGCTTGACGGCATGCACCTTGTCGATGAGCGGAGATTCGGCTTCGCCCTTGGCCAGGGCGGTCAGGAAACCGGCCTTGACGTAGGCGGCCTCGTCCACCCCGGGCGGAACGCGGTTGGTCAGCAGATCGAGGACAGTCTCTTCTTCTCCGGCGGGCGGCGCCTTGAGCAGTTCGACCAGTTCGGCGACCTGTTCGGCGTTCAGCGGCTTGGGGGGAATGCCTTCCTGGGCACGCTCTTCGACATGTTGGCGATAGGCTTCAAGCACGTGGGGGCCCTCATTGGTTTGTGGTGGTCACGCTCGAACGCGTCTCGCTCGAACGTGAGGGACACGCTGTCAACGGTGGCCGGGATTCTAGAATAAACTGTCGACAATGTTAAGAGAGCCCGTCATGACGGGCTTTGAACTTTGGTCGCCGAGGCCGGTTCGTGCCTATTCGACTGGGGTAGGGGTGTGTCCGCTCGAGGCAGGCGTTACCATGTGCCGATTCAATTTTTAGCACGATGAGGTGTCCGACGATGACCCAAGTTGTGGTGTCGCCCTGCGTCGGGCTGTGTTCGACCACGGTGGGCGATAACGTCTGCCGCGGCTGTCAGCGCCATGATCAGGAAATTCTGCGCTGGTTCTCGCTGGATGGTGAGGAGCGTGAGAGGCGGATCGGAGAACTGGACGCTCTGCGTATCGAGGTTGCCGCGAATTTCGTCGAGGTGATCGACGAAGACCTGCTGGAGCGCCAGATGCGACGCCATCGCGTGCGTTTTCGTTCGTCCCAGCCGGCGGCGTCGCGTGTGATAGAGCTGCTGAGGGTGGGGCGTGATCGTATCGGCGACCTGGCAGCCTACGGTATCGTGCTGCGCCCAGGTGTGCCGGACCAGCCTCAGCAGTTGTACGCCGCCATCAGCCAGGCCCTTCAGCAGGCCGCCGAACAACGTCGGACACTTCATCTCGAGTCCGGGCCCGATGGGGCCCAGCAATGGAAACCGCTTTCATGAATGTCACCATCAGCCCCGACCACGACACCTCGCTGCCTGAGGAGCTTCTCGATTTCCTGCCGTGTGCGACGCCGAATGCATGGGTCGAGTGGGCGCTGGACAATGAAACCCTGTTGTTGATCGATCACGCCCAGTGCGAGAAGAAAGCGGCGTCCACGGCCATGAGTCTGATGTATCGCTACGTGGATCACGTCGACCTGCTGACCAAGATGTCGCAATTGGCCCGTGAAGAACTTCTGCACTTCGAGCAGGTCGTGAAAATCATGCGCGCCAGGGGGATTGAGTACCGCCATCTCAGCGCATCGCGCTATGCTGAAGGACTGAGGGAACTGGTCAGGCGCGATGAGCCGGAGCGTCTGGTGGATGTGCTGATCGTCGGTGCCTTGATCGAGGCGCGCAGTTGTGAACGCTTTGCGCGACTTATTCCACATCTCGACGACGAACTTGCCAAGTTCTACCGAGGTCTGGTTAAGTCGGAAGGACGCCACTTCGAGGACTACATCACACTGGCGAGCCAGCTTTCAGACGCGCCGATAGAAGCGCGCATTGCGGTCTTCAAGGCCCGCGAAGAGCAACTTGTGACGACCCCGGACGTCGCCTTTCGATTTCACAGCGGTGTGCCGGCCTGAGGCCGATAGCACCGCCACGCAGGGACACCATCATGCGGGACGCCCAACACGATGCTTCCCAGATAACGGACCAGGACCACCTGGCACTCTTTGGGCACTTTTCCCTCAACCTGGGAGACGATGTCCTCGTTCAATTCAGCTACGACAAGGTCAAGGCGCTGCTGGTCTACCTGCTGCTGCATCAGCAGCCGGTCAACCGCGCGACCCTGGCCGAACTGCTGTGGCCCGACCAGGGGTTGTCCTCCGGTCGCACCAACCTGAGACATGCCCTTCACTGTCTGCGCCAGTCGCTGGGGGATGAGGCCGACAAGGTGTTGACGGTGTCGCGCCAGACCATCGCCTTTCAACTGCCGGCGCAATGGGGGTTCGATGTTCATGACCTGCAGCGGCTGCTGGAGGGTAGTCGTGACATCGACACCCTGGAAGAATTGCTGGGGTTGTATCGAGGCGACCTGGTGGAGGAGCTGCAGCTGCCGGCCTGTCCCGATTTCCAGCGTTGGCTGATTCAGGTGCGCAACGAGTGGCGCCAGCGGGTCATTCGCTTCGCCGAGGACGTGCTCGACCAGGAGGGCAGTATCCCCGATGCGCTGTTGCAGGAGCTGGTCAGCCGATTTTCCGGCTACGCTCCCTTTCATGAAAAGCTGGTGCGCCAACTGGCCGAGCAAGGCCAGATGGCGGCGGCGCATGAGCAGTACAACGCCTTTTTGCAGTTGCTGGCGCTGTCCGGGCAACAGCCAGACCCCAGTTTCCTGCAGTTGGCTTGTTACTGGTCCGACGGACAGCCCGAAAACCCGTCCTTGTCGCCCAAGGGCGCCTTCTCGCGGACCCTGGCGATGGACAGTCCGCCGCTCGGTGAAGAAGAGGTCGAGCACCGACAGCTGTCGGTCATGGCGATTCGCCTGACACTGGACGGCGACATGGGTAGCCGGGCCGAGACGCGGGCCTGTCTGGCATTGCAGATCGAACTGATGCGCTGGCTCGAGAAGCAGTGCCACCATCTGGGTGGCTTCTGGTTGCCCGGGGCCACGGGCGGGCTGGGGCTTGCCTGTTTCGGTACCCATGGGCCGGCGCATCAGCTGGCCGAACTGGTGGCCCTGTACGAACACTGTCGACGTCTGTTGGCGGAAGAGTCGCAGCGACACTGGACCGGTGAAGGGAGCCTGCCCCACATGACCCTGGCGGCGGGCCTGAACAGTGGCCAGGTGGTCTATCTGCCGTCGCGCCACCTGGTGGATCCACTGGGTCAGGTGACCCAGCGGGCACTCGACCTGATGAGCGCCGCCGAGGGCAGCGAACTCGTCATTTCTCAGGAGGCCAGCCAGCACATGCCGCCGGCGCTGGACCTGCAACCGAGGTTGTTTTCCCGGTTGGTGGCAAGCGACGGCCGAGTTCGCCTGCGTGCCCTGGTGCTGGGCACCAATGAGGGCGGCCGTGACGCGACGCCACCAAGCCTGGTGGGGCGCGAGAACGCGCTGCGCATGCTGCGCGACGCCCTGGCGCGGGCCGGTATCGGTCTGCGTCAGAGCGTGCTGGTGAAGGGGCCATCGGGGCTTGGCAAGTCGGCACTGCTGGTGGGGTTTCGTCACCTTGAGCAGAGTCGCGACGCCACCATCTGCTGGCAGCCCAACACCCGCATGTCGGTGCAGGAATCCTATGGTGTGGCGCGCCACCTGGTGCGCTGGCATCTGGGGGGCGAGATCGACAGCGAGGGCCTGGCCGCGTTGGTCGAGCGCCTGGGGCTAAGCGAGCTGGATGACGACGATATTCGTTGGCTCGAAGAGGCCATGGGTATTCGCGAACCTCACGAAGTCTCGCTGCTGGCGCAGAGCAGCGAGGCGGTGGAAGCGGTGGTGGCGCTTCTGCATGGGCTGATTCATGAGCTGTCACAGGAACGTCCGCTGGTACTGATGATCGACGACCTGCAGTGGGTCGACGAGCCATCGTTCAAGGTGCTGGCCGGCCTCCAGGCGCGGCTGCCGATCAACTGTCCGCTGTTGTTGATCGCCAGCCATCATGGTCGTGAATCCTTGCCCACCCGACTGCACTGGGATCAGCAGATTGCGCTTGGCAGGCTCGATGCCATGCAGTCATCGCGGCTGTTGACCCAGCTGGCTCGGCGCTATCGGCTGCATCTGTCGCCGCGCCTGCGAGGCCAGATCATCGAGCGCTGCGATGGCGTCCCGCTCTACCTGCAGGAGATCTGTCGTCGTCTCGACATGGACCGGCGGGAAGGGCGTAGCGTCCAGCTCGACGAACTGCCCCACGGCCTGCTTGGCCTGTTGACCAGTCGCATCGATCAACTGGATGGCGATCGCGAAGTGGCGCACATCGCTGCAGTGCTGGGTCGCCACTTCCGCTTCGACTTTCTGGCCGAGTGCAGCGGTTGGGAGCCGGAACGGCTGAGCCGGGCGCTGGAAGAAATGCGTCGACTCGAGATCATCGAGCCGTCCGATGGTGACGTGGGGGCGCGAGAATTTCAGTTCACCCACCAGCTGCTGCATGAGGCAGCCTATCTTTCCTGTCCGCGTGACGTGCGGGTCGACATGCATCGCCGCGTGGTTCAGTTGATCGAAGAACGTTTCCCGGTGTGGATCAGTCGTCATCCCGGTGACTTCGCCATGCACCTGCGGCGCAGCGGTCACTACGCTCGAGGCGCGCGCTACTTCGAGCTTGCCGCCCGGGAGGCGCTCAAGGTCAGTGCCAATCGCACGGCGCTGAAGATGGCCGACGCCGGCCTCGCCAGTCTGCGCCAGGTCGAGCCTCAGGCTGAGCGTGAAATCAGCCTGCTGACGGTGCGTGGTCAGGCCGCTTTCGCCCTGGAGGGGCATGGTTCGCCTACCGCCCACGAGAGCTTCGTCAAGGCACGCGAGCTGCTGGCTGAGTGCACCACCGATCTCGAGGATGAGGACGATCTCGAGCAGGCGTTCCTGGTCAAGTGGGGACTATGGGTTGGCTGCAGTCAGCGCAACGCCCACGCCGACGCCTTCCTGCTGGCCTCTCGGCTGAACGATCTCGCCTTGCGTCTTGAGGACCCGCGCTACCAGCGCCTGGCCGACTACGCCGGGGCAAGCTGTGAGTACTGGGCTGGCAGAATTCGCCAGGCCTATGACCATCTGGAAGAGCTGGATCCGCTGAACAAGCCGATGATGATCGAGTGGTTGCCGTTCTCTGACCACCCGCAGGTGGCGGCTGCCTGCTTCCAGGGATGGGCGCTGTGTCTGCGTGGCGACTACCAGCGGGCGGAACGCCATGTGGAATCGGCCATCCGCCTGGCGGAAGAGATCCATCATCCCGGCAGTCTGGCGATGGCCCTGATGTACGCCTCCGCGTTGTACCGCCAGCTTGGGCATGTTCACGAGGCGGCCAATCGGGCCCAGCGAGCGTATGAGCTCACCGGCAGCTCCGATCTGCACCTATGGCAGGTCGCCTCCCGTGCGGTACTGGGATGGCAGCAGGCGTTGGCGGGGAGTCGTGAAGGCCTGCAGCAGCTTCAGGCGGCCCACGAGGAACTGGCGGAAGTGACCGGCCGGGACCCGAGTCAGCGTCCGAACCTGTGGTACGTGGACGCCTGTCTTGCCATGGGGGAGCTGGAGCAGGCCGAAGACTATCTGGATCAGTGTCTGTTGATGGCCCGAGAGCGTACGACGCTGTTTGTCCCGGAGCTTGCCACCCAGTTGGCGCTGGTACGCCACCGCCTGGGTCGCGACGCCGAAGCGGTACGGACCCTCGCCGAGCAGGCGCGCACCCAGGCGGAGCGGGACGGCAACCTTCATCAATTGCTCGGGGCCCTGGAAGTCTGGCTGACGTGTGTCGATCCCGACGACGATGCGGTTCGAAGCGAGTTTCGCCGCCTGCTGTCCCAGGTCAGCCTGAGTGATGCGCCGGTGTTGATGCGCTGGCGAAGCCTGCTCGATCGTCGGGTATCGCAGACCACCGACGCTTGATGCGCTAGCTACCCCTTCACTGACGTCTCACCGACAAGACGACGCCCGACTGGCCAGTCGGGCGTTTCTGTTTCTACCTCCCAGGCGCCTCGAGCTGTCAGCTCAAAAGGCGTCCCCAGTCTGCGTGTTCTCGTCGCCAGCGCTCCTGGCAAGGGCCAATTTCGCACCACGCTGTTCCGAAATCAGCATGAAACAGACGATAAAACGTACAAAAGTGGCAGCAAAAAGCATGACTTTCTATGGTGACTAGGAGGAAAGCAGTATCTCGGAAGGTGCATTACTTGATCGTAGCGACTATTGGCCATTGGTACAGTGTGTAACGACGTGTAACGTAAGTAGTATTATTCGTACCAGTTTACTAGCCATTGTCTTACGCTCCGTTACGAAAAACTCGAGGTCCCCGTGCCTGTTACCATCGCTACTGTCAGCTCATTGCAAGGAAACGCCTGGGTCAAACGGCCGAATGGCGACGTCATCGCTCTGGAAGAAGGGGATCGTCTGGACGTCGGCGATATCGTCATCACGGCGGACGGCGCCCTCGTGACGCTGCAGTTTGCGGACGGCAGGCCCGGTGTCACGCTGGTCGATGCGCAGCAGGTTTCGTTGCCCGAGGATATGGGGCAGGGCGACGCTTCCTCGGTCGAGGTTCTGGACCAGCAGCAAGTAGCGGAGCTGTTGCGTCTGCTCGAGTCGGAGGTACCCGATCTGCTCGAGGCGATAGAGGCACCTGGCCTGGGGGAAAGTGGCGGTGGCGCGGAAGAGGGCTTCGATTTCGTGCGCCTGTTGCGCATCTCCGAGTCTGTTGATCCCCAGAGCTACTCCTTTGGTGGGGCGGGAGCAGTGGAGTCGCTGGAGCCGGTAGAGGGCGGTGGGACTCCCGTCGCCGACGACGAAGAGGTTTTCCTGGCGGAAGGTGAGCCCGATCTACCGCCGATCGAAGCGGGAGAGGGCTCCGTTTCGGCCGGAGACAACAGCGTCGTTGAAGGAAGTGGCCAATCTGTCACCGGCAGCGTGACAGTGACGGCTCCTGCCGGTGTGGCGCGTGTTGCTGTCTCGGGCGTCGATGTATCGGGCGCTTCGGCCGCAACGCCAGTCCTGATCGATGGGCAGCACGGTACCCTTGCGATCACCGGCTTCGATCCTGATACCGGGACGATCGACTACGTCTATACCGAAGACGGTCAGCCAGCCGACCACTCTGCCGGTGACGACAGCGTGTTTGATCGCTTCGAGGTGGTGGTGACCGACAACCGGGGGTCGCAAGCCGGTGACAGCCTCGACATCAATATCCTCGATACCGTGCCGTTGGCTGAAGATGACGCTGCCCGGGTCGGCGAAGATAGCAGTGCGCCGATTTCCGGTGACCTGCTGGATAACGACCTTGCCAGGTCCGATGGACTGAGTTTCGTAGGTTTCGACGACACTTCAGCAAGATATGGCACCTTCACCGATCACGGTGACGGCACCTGGAGCTACTCCGTCAATACGGTGATTGCGGCGGTGCAGGCCCTTGATGATGGCGAGCATCTGATGGAGACCTTCAGCTACACCGTCAAGGACGCCGATGGCGATATCAGTACTGCGACCTTGACCGTGCTGATCGACGGCAGCACGGATGGTGATCCCAATGTGGTGATCCAGGACAGCGATGGTGACGTCACGGCCGGCGACAACAGCGTAGTGGAGGGCAGTGGCGAGACGGTCTCAGGCGAGATGCTGCTGACAGCCAGCGCAGGAATCGGCACTGCGACCATCGCCGGGTCGGATATTACAAAGGCTACCGCCGACAATCCGGTGGTGATAGAAACCGAGCAGGGCAAGCTCGAAATCATCGGATTTGACAACGGTGCCGTTGATTATCGCTATACCGAGAACTCGCAAGGCGCGGATCACAGGGCCGGCGATGACAGTGTTGTCGATCGCTTTGAGGTAGTGGTCACCGACACTGCCGGTGAAAGCCGTTCCGACAGTCTGGACATCAACATCCTCGATACCAAGCCCGAGGCCGTGGCCGACACCACCAGCACCGGCGAAGACACCCCGGTCAGCTACAACGTGCTGAATAATGACGACGGCACCAGCGACACCCAGGGTGCCGATGGTGCCACCTTGACCGCGGCCAGCGTGCAGGGCGGGGCCAGTGTGGGTTCGGTGAGCTTCGCGTCCAATGGCGAGATCACCTTTACCCCTGCGGATGGCTTCGAAGGCAAGGCGGTCATCGACTACACCCTCACCGACGGTGACGGTGATACCGCGTCCTCGACCCTGACCGTGACGGTGGCGGCCGACTCCACGCCGACCATCGACCCGAGCGGCCCGGACGGCGATCCGACGACCGCCGATGGCGCCTACAGCGTGCAGGAAGCAGGACTGGATGGCGGTGCAGATCAGTCCCCGGGCAGTAACGCCGCCAGCAACAGCGAGACCACCGACGGCCAGTTCAAGAGCAGCACCGGCAACGATGACCTGGCGCGCTATGAGGTAAAGGACAGCGACGGCAACTGGGTCGAGATCAATGCCGATGGCACCACGGTCGCCGGTGATTACGGCACCCTGACGGTGAACACCGACGGCAACTGGTCGTACACCCTGACAAGCAGCGCGAGTCAGGACGACAAGGACAGAACGGGTCTGGATGACAGCGTGCCCGAGACCTTCGGTGTGCGGGTGGTGGACAGCGATGGCGATACCTCCGCTGATGGCACCCTGAGCATCGCCATCGGTGACGATGGCCCGAGTGCGGTGGCTGACACCACCAGCACCGCCGAGGACACGGCGGTCAGCTACAACGTGCTCAACAACAGTGATGACACCAGCGACACCCAGGGTGCCGATGGTGCCACCCTGACCACCGCCGCTCTGCGCAATCCGAGCCAGGGCAGCGTGAGCTTCACCAGCGATGGCAACGTCACCTTCACCCCGGCGGCGGGCTTCGAAGGCCAGGCGGTGATCGACTACACCCTCACCGACGGTGACGGTGATACCGCGTCCTCGACCCTGACCGTGACGGTGGCGGCCGACTCCACGCCGACCATCGACCCGAGCGGCCCGGACGGTGATCCGACGACCGCCGATGGCGCCTATAGCGTGCAGGAAGCAGGACTGGATGGCGGTGCAGGTCAGTCCCCGGGCAGTAACGCCGCCAGCAACAGCGAGACCACCGACGGCCAGTTCAAGAGCAGCACCGGCAACGATGACCTGGTGCGCTACGAGGTGAAGGACAAGGACGGCGACTGGGTCCCGATCAATGCCGATGGCACCACGGTCACCGGTGACTACGGCACCCTGACGGTGAACACCGACGGCAGCTGGTCGTACACCCTGACAAGCAGCGCAAGTCAGGACGCCAAGGACAAAACGGGTCTGGATGACAGCGTGCCCGAGACCTTCGGCGTGCGGGTGGTGGACAGCGATGGCGATACCTCCGACCCGGCCGATCTCACTATCGCCATCGGTGACGATGGCCCGAGTGCGGTGGCCGACACCACCAGCACCGCCGAGGACACCCCGGTCAGCTACAACGTGCTGAATAATGACGACGGCACCAGCGACACCCAGGGTGCCGATGGCGCGACCCTGACCGCGGCCAGCGTGCAGGGCGGGGCCAGTGTGGGTTCGGTGAGCTTCGCGTCCAATGGCGAGATCACCTTTACCCCTGCGGATGGCTTCGAAGGCAAGGCGGTCATCGACTACACCCTCACCGATGGCGACGGTGATACCGCGTCCTCGACGCTGACCGTGACGGTGGCGGCCGACTCCACACCGACCATCGACCCGAGCGGCCCGGACGGCGATCCGACGACCGCCGATGGCGCCTACAGCGTGCAGGAAGCAGGACTGGATGGCGGTGCAGGTCAGTCCCCGGGCAGTAACGCCGCCAGCAACAGCGAGACCACCGACGGCCAGTTCAAGAGCAGCACCGGCAACGATGACCTGGTGCGCTACGAGGCAAAGGACAAGGACGGCGACTGGGTCCCGATCAATGCCGATGGCACCACGGTCAGCGGCGAGTACGGCACCCTGACGGTGAACACCGACGGCAGCTGGTCGTACACCCTGACAAGCAGCGCGAGTCAGGACGACAAGGACAAAACGGGTCTGGACGACAGCCTGGCCGAGACCTTCGGTGTGCGGGTGGTGGACAGCGATGGCGATACCTCCGACCCGGCCAATCTCACTATCGACATCGGTGACGATGGCCCGAGTGCGGTGGCCGACACCACCAGCACCGCTGAGGACACGGCGGTCAGCTACAACGTGCTCAGCAACAGTGATGACACCAGCGATACCCAGGGCGCCGATGGCGCGACCCTGACCGCGGCCAGCGTGCAGGGCGGGGCCAGTGTGGGTTCGGTGAGCTTCGCGTCCAATGGCGAGATCACCTTTACCCCTGCGGATGGCTTCGAAGGTAAGGCGGTCATCGACTACACCCTCACCGACGGCGACGGTGATACCGCGTCCTCGACCCTGACCGTGACGGTGGCGGCCGACTCCACACCGACCATCGACCCGAGCGGCCCGGACGGTGATCCGGCGACTGACGATGGCGCCTATAGCGTGCAGGAAGCGGGGCTTGATGGTGGTGCAGGTCAGTCCCCCGGCAGTAACGCCGCCAGCAACAGCGAGACCACCGACGGCCAGTTCAAGAGCAGCACCGGCAACGATGACCTGGTGCGCTACGAGGTGAAGGACAAGGACGGCGACTGGGTCCCGGTCAATGCCGATGACACCACGGTCGCCGGTGACTACGGCACCCTGACGGTGAACACCGACGGCAGCTGGTCGTACACCCTGACAAGCAGCGCGAGTCAGGATGACAAGGACAAAACGGGTCTGGACGATAGCCTGGCCGAGACCTTCGGCGTGCGGGTGGTGGACAGCGATGGCGATACCTCCGCCCCGGCCAATCTCACTATCGACATCGGTGACGATGGCCCGAGTGCGGTGGCCGACACTACCAGCACCGCCGAGGACTCGGCGGTCAGCTACAACGTGCTCAACAACAGTGATGACACCAGCGATACCCAGGGCGCCGATGGCGCGACCCTGACCGCGGCCAGCGTGCAGGGCGGGGCCAGTGTGGGTTCGGTGAGCTTCGCGTCCAATGGCGAGATCACCTTTACCCCGGCGGCGGGCTTCGAAGGCAAGGCGGTGATCGACTACACCCTCACCGATGGCGACGGTGATACCGCGGCCTCGACGCTGACCGTGACGGTGGCGGCCGACTCCACACCGACCATCGACCCGAGCGGCCCGGACGGTGATCCGGCGACTGACGATGGCGCCTATAGCGTGCAGGAAGCGGGGCTTGATGGTGGTGCAGGTCAGTCCCCGGGCAGTAACGCCGCCAGCAACAGCGAGACCACCGACGGCCAGTTCAAGAGCAGCACCGGCAACGATGACCTGGTGCGCTACGAGGTGAAGGACAAGGACGGCGACTGGGTCCCGGTCAATGCCGATGACACCACGGTCGCCGGTGACTACGGCAGTCTGACGGTGAACACCGACGGCAGCTGGTCGTACACCTTGACCGACAACGTCACCCACAGTGGCACCAATCAGACCGGCCTGGACGATAGCCTGGCCGAGACCTTCGGTGTGCGGGTAGTGGACAGCGATGGCGATACCTCCGACCCGGCCAATCTCACTATCGACATCGGTGACGATGGCCCGAGTGCGGTGGCTGACACCACCAGCACCGCCGAGGACACGGCGGTCAGCTACAACGTGCTGAATAATGATGACGGCACCAGCGACACCCAGGGTGCCGATGGTGCCTCCCTGACCACCGCCACTCTGCGCAATCCGAGCCAGGGCAGCGTGAGCTTTACCAGCGATGGCAATGTCACCTTCACCCCGGCGGCGGGCTTCGAAGGCAAGGCGGTCATCGACTACACCCTCACCGACGGCGACGGTGATACCGCGTCCTCGACCCTGACCGTGACGGTGGCGGCGGACTCCACACCGACCATCGACCCGAGCGGCCCGGACGGCGATCCGACGACCGCCGATGGCGCCTACAGCGTGCAGGAAGCAGGACTGGATGGCGGTGCAGGTCAGTCCCCGGGCAGTAACGCCGCCAGCAACAGCGAGACCACCGACGGCCAGTTCAAGAGCAGCACCGGCAACGATGACCTGGTGCGCTACGAGGTGAAGGACAAGGACGGCGACTGGGTCCCGATCAATACCGATGGCACCACGGTCACCGGCGATTACGGCAGCCTGACGGTGAACACCGACGGCAACTGGTCGTACACCCTGACAAGCAGCGCGAGTCAGGACGACAAGGACAAAACGGGTCTGGACGATAGCGTGCCCGAGACCTTCGGCGTGCGGGTGGTGGACAGCGATGGCGATACCTCCGACCCGGCCAATCTCACTATCGACATCGGTGACGATGGCCCGAGTGCGGTGGCCGACACCACCAGCACCGATAAAGGTACGTCGAAATCCTACAACGTGCTGAATAATGATGACGGCACCAGCGACACCCAGGGTGCCGATGGCGCGATCCTGACCGAGGCCAGGGTGCAGGGCGGGGCCAGTGTGGGTTCAGTGAGCTTCACCAGCGACGGCAACGTCACCTTCACCCCGGCGGCGGGCTTCGAAGGCAAGGCGGTCATCGACTACATCCTCACCGACGGCGACGGTGACACCGCGTCCTCGACGCTGACCGTGACGGTGGAGCCCGACACCACGCCAACCACACCGTCGACCGACACCGATCCGACCACCCAGAGCCCCGTGGCGATCGTCGATGAGGATGGTTTGTCCGGTGGCAACAAGGGGGGTACTGGCGATGTGGACGGACAGTTCACTGTCGCCACCGGAGATCTGGGTTACCGCTTTGGTGACGATGGTGCGGCCAGCACCAAGGCTTTCCAATGGAATCTGAAGGATCTGCCCGAGCTCTATACAGCAGACGGGCGCAAGGTCGCGTTCTCACTTGTCGACGGTGGACATACCGTGGCCGGCAGCGTAGCCGGCGCCAGCGGCGCCGAGTCAGTCATCACCATAAAGCTGACAGATGAGGCCGCCGGCGATTACCAGGTGACGCTGCATCAGGCGCTCGAGCACGCCGAGCGCGAAGACGAGAATGATGTGTCATTTGACGTCGGCTATACCATCACCGATGGCGATGGTAGCAAGGCGATTGGCAAGTTGACGGTAGTGATCGATGACGATACGCCGGTGGCCTTCGATACCGTCGATGGCGTGTTGTCTTCAGGCACCGTTGGCGATATCAACTTCGCAGATGCAGCGGGAGCCGACGGTATCGGCGCCGTGCAGTTTTCCTCGGCGTTGGATGGCAGCGCTGTGCTGAGCCTGAACGGCGCGACCCTGGTGACCTCAAATGGCGAACGTCTCACCTACCAGCTGAACGATGGAGGAAAGACGCTTGAGGCGACGACTGCCGGTGGCGACGTGGCCTTCGAAATAGCTCTGGCGGCGGATGGCTCCAGCTACGAGGTGAATGTCCTTGATGATGCCATCATGACGCTGGCGGACTCAGGCCAGGCTATCAGCGATGGCAGAACAGAAGTCTTCTATGAAGGGCACAATACCTCTACTCAAGGCCATCGGTTTGTGGCGTTTGACGGTAGCGATGGCGGCCCCGATGTGGTGGTGTCCGCCTGGTCTTTCAATTTTCCGGGCGAGTCCTGGTTAAGAACGGATGGCGGCACCCAATTGGCACCAGGCGGTGACGACAGGACCACGTACAACGAAGTGGCACGTTTCGACTTCGTCGATAATCTGAGCTTTTCCGACGAGGAGCCTAGTTGGGAGCAACACCGGGGCGTTACTCGTTTTGAACAGGTAGTCGACCTCGCCAACCTGGATGGGCGGACAACACCCGCATCGTTCAAGGTAACCGCCATTGCCTTGGCGCCTGACGACGACAACACCAGCGGTCATCCGCACGAGGTCAGCGGCGATGTGCTTGCCCTGGACCCTGATGAGCTTCGTTTTCTGGATGGCGCCGGAAACGACATTACCGCGTCCGTGACGATCGTGGAGAATTCTGATGGAACTCTTTCGGTGTCTGGGGTTCCCGATGGCGCTCGACTCGTCCTCGAGACCGAGAGTGCGTTCGAGGCGATCGAAATCCGCGCCACGAATACCAATACGCGAGTCGGTTTTACCCTGGGGGATTTCGAGTACACCTGGCTGAACGGGACCTTCGATGCTGACGACGCTTTGTCCCTGGCGCTGCAGGGAACCGACGGGGATGGTGACACCGCCGAGGGGACTCTGGAGCTTACGCTGCCGGGCAGGGCTCAGTTGGCCGGACTCGACCCTTTCGCTTCCGAACTGGTCGTCAGCGAGGCCAACCTGGCCGATGGTAGTCAGCGCAATAGCAGCGAACTGACACGCGCCGGCAGCTTCGATGTCGATACGCCGGATGGACTCGAGACGCTGAGCATCGGAGGTCGAAGCCTGACGCTTGCCGACCTGCAAGCCTTGTCCGGCGATCCCGTCGCCCTGGATACCCCGTACGGCACTCTGACCTTGACGGGATACAGCGGTGATGCGAGCGGAGGTACGCTCAGCTACGAGTATCTGCTGGAGCGTAAGGTCGACAACGACAGTCAGAGCGGGGCCACGGATACGGAATTCGCGGATACCTTCGCTGTTGAGGTGGTTGATGTCCGGGGCAATACGGCGTCTGGCGAACTGGATGTCGCCATCATCGATGATACTCCCTCTGATTTTGTGGCAGACACCGGGCTCCTGGTGACGGGCTCCAGCGGCCATATCAACTTCGAAGAGGCCGGCGCAGACGGTCTTCGCGATATCGGCTTCGACGCCTCGCTCAATGGACAGCGAGTGTTTGATCAGGATGGTAACGCGCTTTTCCTGGTGACTCGGCCGCTATTCTGGAAGTTGAGTGCCGACGGCTCGACCCTGCAAGCGGTCGGTGGTGACACAGTGGCCTTTGAGGTGGGCCTGTCCGGCGATGGGTCACAGTATGATGTCACCAGCTTCGAGCGCATCAACGCTGGCCAGGTACAATCTGGTTTCGTTCAACGGGATGCCAAGACCTTCGGGGGAGGAAACAGCGCTCGTACCTTTACCAACTCCGCTGATGACGATGCCCCGGTCGTGTTGTTTACCGGCTATAACACCAATGCCAACAGTGCGATTGGCGCGAATTTCAACAGTGCCAGTAGTGCGGATCGGCTCTTTGTTGGCGGGTTCAACCGCAATGATGCGGGAACGCAGAAGACCGGTGCCAACGAGGTGATGCGCTTCGATTTTGTCGATTCAGCCGCCTATGGCGGCCAAGGCCTGTCCTGGGGGGAGCATCAAGAGGTCGTTCGCTTCAGCTACGGTATCAACCCCGGCGCGGCCGGCGGTCCTTTCAGTCAGGCAACCTCTTCCCATATCTTGCAGGCTATCGTCTATGACGGTGATGGGGGCGGTTCAGGGATACCCTTCGAGCAGCAAGGCAGGGTGCTTGCGCTTTCGCCAGACGATGTGAGATTGCCGTCGGGTGGCAACGTGACGGTGCTGGCTGACGGTAGTCTGAGGATCAGTGGCGTCCCCAGTGGCGGATACGTGCATCTAAACACCGATGAGCCGTTCGAGGCCATCAACTTGTATGGCGTCAGCAATGCCAGTGCCTTCTATCTGACGCGCACGTCGAACTCGGCCTTGACCGAGGCCGGCAGCATCGACATCGCCCTGAGTGCGACCGACAACGACGGGGATGCCGCCAGCGGCACGCTGACGCTGGAAAACAGGGAGGCATCCATCCCGTCCACGCCGGAAAGCGATGGCGATCCGAGCAGCCTGAACCCGACGGCCACCCTCGACGAGGATGGCCTGGCCGGTGGCAACGCTGGCGGCAGCGGCGATGTGGCGGGTGAGGACACGGTCACGACCGGTAAACTGGGCTACAGCTTTGGCAACGATGGCGCTGCGGCGAGCGGGGCCTTTACCTGGAACGTCGCGAGCCTGCCGGGCGATCTGAAGACGGCAGATGGTCGAGCGGTAAGTTTCCAGTTGAGCAGCGATGGCCACACCCTGACCGGCACGGCGAGCGATGGCAGTGGCGGCAGCGAAGACGTGATCACCATCGCCTTGACCGATCAGAGCAGTGGAGCCTATCAGGTGACGCTGCACCAGGCGCTCGCTCATGCGGCCGGCAACGACGAAAACGATCTGGTGTTCGATGCCACCTATACCATCGTCGACGCCGATGGCAGCCAGGCCGATGGTGCCCTGTCAGTGGTCATCGATGACGATGCCCCGGTGGCGACGAGCGACACCAACGCCATCATCGAGAACATGGCGCCGGTCTCCGGCAACGTGATCGGTGGTCCGGGGGCATCCAGCGGTGATCAGGCCGATGCCCCCGGTGCTGACGGGGCCAGCGTCACCGCCGTCAGCGTGGGTTCTACCACGGTGTCCTCGTTGAATGCCGACGGCAAGCTGGTGATCAAGGGGCAGTACGGCACCCTGACCCTCGACGCCCAGGGCGGCTATAGCTACGCGCTTGATAGTGACAATGCCGAGGTCGCGGCGCTCGACAAGGGCCAGACCGTCGATGAGAGCTTTACCTATACGCTGACCGATGGGGACGGCGATGCCAGTGACGCCAGCCTGACCATTACCGTGACCGCCACCGACAACGACGCCCTGGTGGTTGGAACCAACAGCGACGATACCGTCCAGGGTGGTGGTGGCAATGACGTCCTGATCGGCGACACCGGTGGCAAGTACACCGTGGTGGAGCCGGCGCAGAACTATAACCTGTCCTTTATCCTGGATACGTCGGGCAGCATGACAGCCGAGCTTGACGATACCGGAAAGACACGGTTTGAGGTGGCGGTTGAGGCTCTTAAAGCCAAGATCGACGAGTTAGCCACATTTGAAGGTATCATTAATGTGCAGATCCTTGGTTTTTCCGACACAGTAAGTGAAGACGACAAGGCCGAATTTTTGGCACTGTCTCCTGCCGACCTGGGAGACGTCCACGCGTTTCTGGATGGCCTGACTGCCAAGGGGGAAACCAACTACCAAGCGGCCTTCGAAGCTTCTGGTGAATGGGTGAAGGGCAAGAGCGATAATGGCTTTAATAATGTTGCTTATTTCTTGAGCGATGGAAGCCCGAATCAGAATAGTGCAGTAAATTCTTCGAACAGTGAAATCAATGAGGCTGATATTGCCGAAGGTCTGAAGGCGTACGCGAAGCTTGCCGAGATTAGTCAAGTCGAGGCTATTGGTATCGGTGACGGTGTGACAAGTCAGCTGCTCAGGCTGTTTGACAATACCTCGGAGGATGGGCTGCAGTTGGTCCCTCTTCCTTACGCCGAGGGAAAATTGGTCGGCGCCAAGGAGTTTCTGGCGACCTTTGATAAAGATGATCAAAGTGTTCTGGGGCAACTGGATAAGTGGACGCTAAACGACCCCGATGGTACGGGGGTCCTCACGATTGACAGGAACAATGGGAATTCGCTGCGTATCGACGATAGGGGAACTGACAACAGTGTCTCCGCGACCAGCGCAGCCTTCACTATCCCGGAGCCAACCGAGGGCAACCAGTTTTACAGTCTGAGCTTCTCTTACCACACACAGATTCCGACGACGGCGAGCGACGATCGATTCGACAACATTAGCTGGCGGCTGGAGAAGCAGGCGGAAGAGGGCGAGTGGGACCTCGTGGCAAACGGCAACGATAGAAGTTCTACCGGTGGAACCGAGCAGGTCATCGCCAATAGCTTGAAGGGTGGCACTTACAGGTTGGTATTTGTTGTAGAGAACGTCGCGAGCGCGCAATACGTACTCGAAGTAGATGACATTACTCAGAGTCTCTACAGCTATGCCGACGATGAACTGGTGCCAGCCGGTGAAGAAGTCATCGTCAATTCCGCCGAGGAGTTCGAGACCGCGCTCGATGGTGGCTCGTCTTCCGATGTGCCGCAGGAGGTGGGTAACGACCATCTGATCGGGGGCGCTGGGGACGACATCCTGTTCGGCGATCAGATCGAACCCGCAGGCGTCGGTGGTGAGGCCGGTAGTGGCTACGACGGTCTGGTCGACTATCTGACCCGCCAGAACGGTGCGGAGCCGACCCAGGAAGAGACGCTCGACTTCATCAAGGCCAACTACGACAAGTTGATCGATAAGACCCGTGCCGATGGCGGCCAGGACATTCTGGAAGGCGGCCAGGGCGACGATCAATTGTTTGCCAGCGCCAACGATGACATCTTGATTGGCGGCGCCGGTGACGACTTCCTGCTGGGTGGACTGGGGTCCGACACCTTCAAATGGAATCTGGGAGACGCCGGCAGTGCCACCGACCCGGCCCTCGACGTGGTCAGTGATTTCCACGTCGAGGACCAGACACAGAGCATGGATCCGAATGCCGACAAGCTGTCCCTGGAGGATCTGCTCAACGACTTTGACTCCTCGAGCACTGACCCTGACCAGTCGGCGTTGGATAGTTTTGTCTTCGCCCAAGAGGAAGACGGTGGCACCGTGCTCTACATCAAGAGCGATGGCGGGCTCGATGATCAGCACAGCAACGCCGATCAGAAGATCACCCTGAGCGGTGTCAGCATGGACGGTCAGTCGTCGGAGGCCTTCCTGACGATGCTGCGTAATTACGGGCAGCTCGACGTGGAGTAGGCCTGGGTCATCATGACCAGAGTTGCCATAAGAGAGAGCCGGGCCACCTTTGGGTGGCCCGGCATTTTCTTGTTCTTGGATTGCGAACAGGATGTCAAAAGGAAACTTTTATTTCTGCTCGATTCCTTTTTTCTTCGTTCTTTGCCCCTTTTCCTTTCGCCTTTAATTGCCTATTAAAGATTCGCCTTTCCTGTATGTTCTCCAGCCGGCGGTCTCTTGCAACGGAGTATCTAGTGACACGCTGTTCTAGATCGGGCACAACAGAAAGGAATGTCCTACAAAATCTGCAATAACAAGCATATCCGTTTACAGCGGAGAGCAGAAAATACCGCAACTGCAAAGAAAAAAGGAAAAATCAGGGCGATACATTTCGATGTCTAATGTCCTATTGTCCATTGGTACACTGTGTATCCTCCTGTTACATGGATAGCATTATTCGTATTAGTTTGTGATTATATTATTACTTTTATATGCGAATATTGCGAGGTCCATGTGCCTGTGACAAACGTCGTCGTCACTTCTCTGCAAGGTAAGGCCTGGGCTAAACGCCCGGATGGTGAAGTTATCGCTCTGGAAGAAGGAGATAGCCTGAACGCCGGCGATATCATTGTCACTGCCGAGGATTCGCGTGTGGCTCTTCAGTTCGATGATGGTAGACCCGCGGCCCTCCTCGTAGGAGCCCAACAGGTTTCGTTGCCCGAAGAGCAGGGACAGGGCGATGCAAGCTCCGTCGACTTTTTGGGCCGGGAGGATGTTTCGAAACTGTTGGAATTGATCGCTGAGGGTTCCACCGACATTCTCGAAGCGCTCGAGGAGCCCAGTGCGGGTGGTGGGGAGGGGGTAAGCCATGATGGGTTTGACTTTGTACGTTTGATGAGAATTACCGAAACCTCTGGCTCACAGTCCTATTCCTTCGGTGATCCTTTCATTGTCGAATCGGCTGGGCACGGGGAGGTGGGTAGTATAGCTGATGACATGGATGATAGCGATGCCGACTCGGGCGCTCCGTCAATAGAGTTTGAAGACGGTGATGGAGGGGCAACTGCCGGGTTCCACAGTGCCGTCGAGGGCAGTCAGGCGTTTGTGGCCGGCCGTTTTACTGTGTCTGCGCCGGCTGGAGTCGCATCGATCAGTGTTGGTAGGCGAGACATCGCAGGTACTTCCGACGAGAGTCCACTGGTGCTTGAAGGGGAGCACGGTACGTTAACCATTACCGGTTTTAATCCGGAAAGCGGAATCGTTACCTACCAGTACACCGAGAATGGACTGGCTGCCAACCACGCGGCTGGTGACGGTAGCGTGTTTGATCGTTTTGACATCGTGGTGACCGATTCTACCGGTGAAACTGTCAGCGAGAGTCTGGACATCAATATCATCGATACCGCCCCCGACGCCAACGATGACAGCGCGGCACTGGGTGAAGAGGCGGTGACGGCCATCAGCGGTAATGTGCTCGACAATGACAGCGCCGGCGCCGACAGCATGACCTTTGATGGTTTCACCGGCAACGCCTCCGCCAGCTATGGCAGCTTCATCCACAATGACGACGGTAGCTGGAGCTACCGCGTGGATCCTGACAACGCCGACGTTCAGGCGTTGAAGGACAACCAGACGCTGAAAGAAACCTTCAGCTACACCCTCACCGATGCCGACGGTGATACCAGCAGCGCGACGCTGACGATCACCATCAACGGCAGCGACGACGACGTGCCGACGATCGAGATTCCCGACGGCAACGAGCCGGGCGGCAACGAGCCTGATGGCAACGAGCCGGACGGCAGTGATCCGAACGGTCCAGAGGTGGTGGCCGGCGATCACAGCGTGGTGGAAGGTAGCGGAGCCACGGTCACTGGCAGCATGACGGTGGCGGCAGATGCCGGCATCAAGCAGGTGAGCCTGACCGACCAGAGCGGCAAGACTGTCGATATCACTGGGGCGAGCACTGGTCCGGGGGCACCCAAGAGCGTTGTGGTGGAAGGCAAGCACGGCAGCGTCACGGTGACCGACTACGATGCGGCTAGCGGCAAGATCACCTACTCCTACACCGAGAATGGCGAGAGGGCTGATCACAGCGATGACGCCACGGTGCTGGACAGCTTTGCGCTGACGGTGACCGACAACGAGGGCGATAGCACGAGCGCCAACCTGGAGATCAACATCCTCGATACCTCACCAGCGGCGGTCGCCGACACCACCGAGACGGCGGAAAACACGGCGAAAACCTACAACGTGTTGACCAATAATGACGGCACAAGCGACACCAAGGGCGATGATGGCGCAATCCTGACCAAGGCCTCGGTCCGGGGTGGGGAAGGCGTCGGTACGGTGGCCATCGCGTCCAACGGTGAGATCACCTTTACTCCGGCAGGGGCCTTCGAAGGCGACGCCGTGATCGACTACACCATCACCGATGGTGACGGAGACAAGTCGTCTTCGACATTGACGGTGAAGGTGGCGCAAGACTCCACGCCCAGCGTTCCCGGAGATGGCGACAACCCGACTACCCAGAGCCCGAAGGCGACCGTCGACGAAGACGGACTGGCCGGTGGCAACGCCGGGGGTAGTGGTGATGTGGCAGGAGAGGCCACC
Source organism: Halomonas sp. MMSF_3323 (assembly GCF_030733595.1). NCBI lineage: Bacteria > Pseudomonadati > Pseudomonadota > Gammaproteobacteria > Oceanospirillales > Halomonadaceae > Halomonas > Halomonas sp. MMSF_3323. The sequence continues at coordinate 83,497 of NZ_JASHIT010000006.1, forward strand.
GTCGTGAAAGGCGAGCTGGGCTACCGCTTTGGCGACGATGGCGCCGCCGACAGCAACGCCTTCCAGTGGAACCTGGCTGGTCTGCCCGACGACCTCAAGACGGTGGACGGTCGTGAGGTGAGCTTTGAACGAAGCACCGATGGGCACACGCTCACCGGAACGGTGACCGATAGCAACTCCGAAAAAGAACCGGTGATCACCATCACCATGGCCGATGAGGCCGAGGGCAAGTACAAGGTGACGCTGCACCAGGCGCTTGAGCATGCGGCAGGCGATGACGAGAACGACCTGACGTTTGACATCGGCTACACCGTGAAGGATGCCGATGGCAGCGAGGTCCAGGGCAAGCTGTCGGTGCTGATCGATGATGACAGCCCGGTGGCAGTCGACGACAGCGTGACCCAGAGCGCCGCTCAGGAAAACCAGCCGGTGACGGTCAAGGTGCTGGCCAACGACGCCGTGGGTGCTGATGGAGGGAGGCTGACGAACGCCACCGAAGTGGTGGCGGACGGTGCGTCTTCCAAGGGCAGCGTCAGTATCGACAAGAACACCGGTGAGGTGACCTTTACCCCGAATGCCGGCGCCGAGGGCCCGGTGGAGATTCGTTATACCCTTACCGATGGTGATGGGGACACCAGCGTGGGGACCCTGAGCGTGACCCTGGCGCAAGACTCCACGCCCAGCGTTCCCGGAGATGGCGACAACCCGACTACCCAGAGCCCGACGGCGACGGTCGACGAAGACGGGCTTTCCGGTGGCAACGCCGGGGGTAGTGGTGATGTGGCAGGAGAGGCCACCGTCGTGAAAGGCGAGCTGGGCTACCGCCTTGGCGACGATGGCGCCGCCGATAGCAACGCCTTCCAGTGGAACCTGGCTGGTCTGCCCGACGACCTCAAGACAGCGGACGGTCGTGAGGTGAGCTTTGAGCGCAGCCCTGATGGGCACACGCTCACCGGGACGGTGACCGATAGCAACTCCGAAAAAGAACCTGTGATCACCATCACCCTGGACGATGAGGCCACGGGCGATTACACCGTAACGTTGCACCAGGCGCTGGAGCATGCGGCGGGCGATGACGAGAACGACCTGACGTTTGACATCGGCTACACCGTGACCGATGCCGATGGCAGCGAGGTCCAGGGCAAGCTGTCGGTGCAGATTGACGATGATTCGCCTGTTGTCTGGGAGGCGGAGCAAGCGCAGTTAAAATCTGGCCAGACGGGTGAGGTTCGCTTCGAGGCGGGTGCCGATGACATTGGTAAAGTGACATTCAGCGACGTAATGAACGGTACCGAGGTCACGAGTGTCAATGGCGGGACGCTGCTCACGTCGAACGGCGAGGTTCTGACTTACCAATTGAGTGACGACGGCAAGACGTTGGAGGCGAAGGCCGCGAGTGGCGGCGTGGCCTTCAAGGTGAGCCTGTCGGCGGATGGCTCTACCTACGAGGTAGAGGTCATCGATGAGGGGGTCAGGGCATTTGATGATGCCAGCAAGGAAATCAGTGAAGGCAGCAAGCACGTAGTGCGTGAGTATGGCACCGATGGGTCCGGGTCGGGCCATCGTTTTATCGCCTTTGATGGTGCCGATGGAGCAGCCGATGTCGTGGCGTCCGCCTGGACCTATAGAGGACCCTGGGCCTCCTGGTTGCGAACTGATGGGGATACGCAACTAGCCGCGGGTCACGACGACCTGACGGGACTAGACGAAGCTGTGCGCCTGGATTTCGTTGATAACCTGCGTTTTTCTGACACCGCACCAAGCTGGGATAACCACCGAGGCATTACGCACTTCAGCCAGTTTATCAATGCGGAAAACGGGACGTTGACGGATGTCGGGATCAAAGCGATTGCCTCGGCTCCAGATGGTACCGATACCAGTGGCCATCCGGTTGCCGTCAGCGGCCACGTGCTGGAACTTGCGAAAAGTGATGTTCGCCTCGTGAATGGTGCCGGCAAGGATATCACCTCGTTGGTGACGATTGAGGAAAACGCCGATGGCACCCTCAATGTGAGAAACATTCCCGCCGATGCCCAGCTGGTGCTTACAACCGGCGAGGCCTTTGAAGCGATCGAGTTTCGTGGCTTGGACGGCACAAGGCCATTTTCGGTCGGCGACTTCGCCTATTCCGAGGCGGAGAAAGATCCTGCGCTGTCCTTGTCACTGGCCGGAACGGATGGTGACGGCGATACTGCCGATGGCTCCCTGACCCTGTCACTGCCGGATGATGACCAGTTACTCGTCGGAGGCGGTGGCGATGACAGCATCACCGGTGGGAGTGGTAATGATGTGGTTCTAGGTGACGCTGGCGGGAAGCATTCCGTGCTTGAACCTGCCAAGGACTACAACCTTTCCTTTATTGTTGATGTTTCGCCGAGTATGGGCGCCGTGTTGGAAAACGGCAATTCACGCTTCAAGGTGGCGATCGAGGCGATACGTGCCAAGCTTACCGAACTTGCCGATTTTGAGGGGACAATCCATGTCCAGATCGTGGCGTTCGGCGGGAAGTATTCGCCTTCGATCGCATTCAATGATTTCTCACCTGAAGATATGGGTGACGTCAATGAATTTCTGGATAGTAGAGCGATTATTTCTGGCACCAATTTCGAGCAAGCCTTTGTTACCGCTACTGAGTGGGTGACGGATGTTAGTCGGAGCGGTTTCAATAACGTTGCCTACTTTATGACGGATGGTCAGCCTAATTCTCACAATTACAACGGTCAAATTGGTGTCAGTGATGCGGGGAATATTACCACCTATAAGGATGTGACCAATGCGCTTGAAGGATACAAACCTCTGGCCGCCATCAGTCGGGTGGAGGCGATCGGGATAGGTGATGATGTAGGTCGCGATTTTCTGAAGATTTTCGACAACACGGCAGATGGTGAGTTGGAGATGGTGCCGATTCCTCTGGAATCCGGGGCTTCGGTAGGCAGTACGGAAATGCTTGCCACTTTTGACACGGGTGACACGGGAAGACTCGCTTCCATCGATAATTGGTCGGTGGAGACAACCAATGGCCACATAGCCATTGATAGAACCCCGGTCGGCACCTATCTGCGAGTTCGAGACAGTGGCACTGGCGATGGCAGTACTGTCGCCACCAGTGATGCTATCGTCCTGGAAGAACCTGCTGGTGCCAATCGGTTTTATACCTTGTCATTTGACTACGTGACCGACACCCCCAACGATTTCGAAAAGGAAGGGAATCCAAGCGACAGATTCTCTTGGTCACTGGAAATGCAAAATGAGGAGGGCGGCTGGGATGTTGTCGCCACCTCGCTGCCAATATTGCCGTCGGGCAATATCAATAGTAGTTCGACTCAGATTATGGCAAATGGGTTGAAAGGAGGAACATACAGGCTGCAGTTCGAAGTAGAGAACGCTGCAGGGAACTTCTTCTCACTGCTTATTCATGACATCTCACTCGATCTTTACAGCTACACGGACGACCAGCTTGTACCGGCTGGTGAGGTGGCCATCGTCAATTCTGCCGAGGAGTTTGCAACGGCGCTGGACGGAGGGTCGTCCTTCGATCAGCCGGCGGACCTTGGCGGTGACAGCCTGGATGGTGGCGCGGGTGATGACGTGCTGTTTGGTGATCAGATCGACCCTGCGGGTGTCGGTGGTGAGGCCGGTAGTGGCTACGCCGGGCTGGTCGATTACCTGACCACTCAGAACAGCGGGACAGAGCCGACCCAGAAAGAGATATTGGCCTTTATCAAGGACAACTATGAAGCCCTGTCGGGTGACAGCAGTAACGACGGTGGTCAGGATCGCATCGATGGTGGAAAAGGCAACGATCAGCTCTTCGCGGGCAGCGGGGACGACGTGCTGATTGGCGGTGCTGGCGATGATCTTCTGCTTGGTGGGCTCGGTTCCGACACCTTCCAGTGGAGTCTGGGTGATGTCGGTAGTACGACGGACCCCGCCCACGATACGGTCAGTGATTTCCACGTCAAGGATGCGGCTCTGAGCATGGACCCAGAGGCCGATAAGCTGGCATTGGGGGATCTGCTCAACGACTTTGACTCCACGAGTACTGATCCCGATCAGTCGGCGCTGGACAGCTTTATCTTTGCCCAGGAGGAGAACGGAGACACCGTGCTCTACATCAAGAGCGATGGCGGGCTCGACGTCCAGCACAGCAACGCCGACCAGAAGATTACCCTGGACGGTGTCAGCATGGAGGGTCAGTCGTCGGAGGCCTTCCTGACGATGCTGCGCAATAACGGGCAGCTCGACGTGGAATAGTTTAGTGCCGTCACCACCTGGGTTGGGGTTTATACAGCCCGGAGTGTCATAAAGAGTGCCGGGCCACCTTTGGGTGGCCCGGCCTTTTCTTGTTGGTGGATCACTGATGAGGAGGCAGTGGAGAGGGCGTCAGTAGGGAGCGCGGAAATGAGGGTTGCCTGAACATAGACAACCGGTGCAGAAGACGCTGAGCGACGGCTACTCGGAGTAACTCAGCCCAACTCAGGTCAGCCCGATTCAGGTCAGGCGTTCGAGTTCGTCAATATTGGCCAGCGCCTGGTCTCGATGGCTGCCACAGATATCGGCATCGTAGTCGAAGCGCTCGCACACCGCCGGACGCTCGGGTCGGCCGAACAGGCAGCACAGGTTGTCGTCGTCGAGCTGCACGCAGCGGATGCCGGCGGGCTTGCCCGCTGGCATGCCGGGAATCGGGGAGCTGATCGATGGCGCAATGCAGCAGGCGCCGCAGCCGGGGCGGCAGCCCTGTTCGCCGGTCGCTGTGTGGGCCTCGTGCGGCGAGGAGGAGGCGATCAGTTCGCTCATGACGTTGGTTGGCTCATTGCATTCTTCAAATGCGCTTGGTTGTCTCGGTGGTCGGTCACTCTTGCCGATCTCGAGAAGTTATCGAGAAGTTATCGAGACCGTTCGCCGGGGCTTCTTGCCGTGGCGCCCTTGTCGACGCCTTCATAGGCGCGCACCGCGGTGTCCTCTCCGGTGTCCCGGGCGACGGTCGCCGCCAGCCACTGGGCGATGCGTTCCACAGTGGTGGCGCCGGGCAGGATGTGACAGCGCTCGCGGGGCAGGCGCAGGTGAAACAGGCCCTGGGGCGAGCGGTAGCCGCACTGCAGCATGTCGCCCAGGAGCTGTTTCAGGTCGTGTTCGTCCACCAGGTAGGTATCGTCGAGCCAGCGGGCGTAGCGGCGCTCGAGCTCCGGCTGTCGCACGCCGCGCTGAACGATTTCCAGCCGCGAGCGGTGGCCGTGGGCGATACGCTGGCAGTTGCCGGCGTGGCGGCGAAGGCCGTGGCTGTAAGTGTAGGCGGCGCCATCGATGGTCTCATCGGCGAGGTGCAGTTCGATGCTGGATACCCGCTCGGGCGGTTGGCGCATCAACTGGCGTGACAGGTGCTCGGCCATGGCCTCGGGGGTGATTCTGCGCCAGGGTAGCAGGGTAAAGGCCTGGCGGGGCCCGCGCACCTCCATGGCGTAGGGCGTCGTGGTGCGTACGCAGATACCTTCGCGACACTCGCTGACGCTGACGCCAGGGGCTTCGGTAGGCACCAGCAGGGTGTGATCGGCGCCACCGTCGAGACGCGCCTTGATCCAGGGTTTGACCTCGCCGAAGTCGAACAACATGCCGTCTTCACCGAGCTCTCCATCGAGTTCGACATCGACCAGCCAGCTTGCGCCGATCAGTCCACGATCGGGACACCACAGCGATACGTCGAGATGTGTCAGTCGTCGTACAAAGAGTGCCATCAGTCGATCCCCGCGATCTTGTGGGTCTGCAGCGACAGCCGCCAGCGTGGATGCGCCATGCAGTGCTCTACCGTGGCTGAGAGCGGCTCCTTGCGAGCGTCGCTGGCCATCAGCCCGGAGGTGTCCATCGGCTGCAGCAGAAAATGGTCGAAGTCGAGCCCCTCGAAACGTTCCGGCGGGGCGTCGGTCTGGGGATGGACGAGCTTCAGCTCGTCACCGCGGGTCTGCACCAGCGGCGCATTGCCCTTGGGGCTGACACATAGCCAGTCGATACCGTCCGGCGCGGCCAGAGTACCGTTGGTCTCCACGCCAATCTCGAAGCCGGCAGCGTGCACCGCGTCGATCAAGGCGGCATCCAGCTGCAGCAGGGGCTCGCCACCGGTGAACACGACGTAGGGCGTGACACCCTCGTGGGGGTGTGGCCACAAGCGGGTGATGTGCTCGGCCAGGGCGCCGGCGGTGGCAAAGCGTCCGCCGTTCTGACCATCGGTGCCGACGAAGTCGGTGTCGCAGAAGCGACACTGGGCGCTGGCGCGGTCCTGCTCGCGACCCGACCAAAGATTGCAGCCGGCAAAGCGACAGAAGACGCTGGCGCGGCCGGCCTGTACGCCTTCTCCCTGAAGGGTATAGAAGGCTTCCTTGACGCTATACATCCTGGTGCGCTCCGCCCTGGTCTGCCTGTGCAATCGCCGGCTCCTGCCGGGTATTGGCGGCGTAGGCCAACGGATCTTCGACACCCTGGTCGGCGAAGGCGGCGAGCCGCTCCAGACAGCTGCCGCAGCGGCCACAGGCCAGGCGCCGGCCCTCGTAACAGGTCCAGGTGTCGCGGTAGTTCAGTCCCATGGACAGTCCGTCGGCCAGGATCTCGCTCTTGCTGGACCGTAGATAGGGTGCGTGGATCTCTACCGGCGAGAAATTGGCGATGGCGGCTACCGCATTCATCTGCTCGACAAACTCGGGACGACAATCCGGATAGAGCACGTGGTCACCGCCGTGGGCGCCGTAGTCGACGCGACTGGCGCCGATATTCACCGCCTTGGCGATGGCCAGCGACAGCAGCACCATGTTGCGATTGGGGACCACCGTGGCGGCGAGGTTGTCTTCGGCGTAGTCACCGCCAGGGATCTTGCGATTGGCGTCGGTCAGCGCAGAGTTGTCGATCAAGCCATGAATGGCGGTGATGTCGACGACCTGATGAGGGAGCTTCAACTCCTGACAGACATGGCGGGCCACCTCGAGTTCGCGGGCGTGGCGCTGGCCATAGTCGAATGACAGGGCGTGAACTTCGAGGCCTTCGTGCAAGGCGCGATGAAGTACGGTGAAAGAGTCCATGCCACCGGAGTAGATCACCACGGTGGAGCGGGAAGTCGTGCTCATGAAGGGGGTCTCGATTCGGAGAATTTGGGGTGGCGACAAGAATCGCCAGCGGCCGGGGTCCGGTCCGGCGCGACAAGGGTAACGAAAGCCGGACGGCAACACCAGTGCGGCGTTGATGCCGGCGACTTGCTCCTTGTCAACGTCCGTTGCTCGCGGTTGTGGCAGGCTGCGCGGTTTACTGCTGTCTGCCCGGCTTAACCCTGGCCAAAGCCCGGCCCACGAGAGAGACGCCTGGATGAATGCCCCTGAACTACTGTCACCGGCCGGCACCTACCGGCATATGCGCTTCGCCTTCGCCTATGGCGCCGATGCGGTCTATGCCGGTCAGCCGCGCTACTCACTGCGTGTACGCAATAATGACTTCGGCCTCGACAACCTGACCCGAGGCATCGCTGAGGCCCATGCGTGTGGCAAGCGCTTCTACGTGGCCTCCAATATCGCTCCGCACAATGCCAAGCTCAGGACCTACCTGAAGGACATGGCACCGATCGTCGAGGCGGGGCCGGATGCGCTGATCATGTCCGACCCTGGCTTGATCATGATGGTGCGAGAGCGTTGGCCTGACCAGGTGATACATCTGTCGGTGCAGGCCAACGTGGTCAATCACGCGGCGGCTCGCTTCTGGCAGTCCCAGGGTATCTCTCGGGTGATCCTGTCGCGAGAGCTGTCGCTTGAGGAAATCGCCGAGATCCGTGCCGAGTGCCCGACCCTGGAGATCGAGACCTTCGTTCACGGTGCCCTGTGCATCGCCTATTCCGGACGCTGTCTGCTGTCGGGCTACTTCAACCGGCGCGACCCCAATCAGGGCACCTGTACCAACGCCTGTCGCTGGAACTACCGGACCCACCCGGCCGGCACTGACGCCTGTGGCGATCTGATCCCGGCGCAGGACGTGGCACAGGGCCGGGAGGAGAACTCGGCGCTGATCGAGGACCCACAGCGGCCAGGCGAACTGATGCCGGTGTTCGAGGACGAGCACGGCAGCTACATCATGAATTCCAAGGATCTTCGCGCCGTCCAGCACGTGGCGAGGCTCGCCGAGATGGGGGTCAGTTCGCTGAAGATCGAAGGGCGGACCAAGTCGCCCTACTATGTAGCACGTACCGCCCAGGTCTATCGTCGTGCCATCGATGACGCCGTGGCCGGGAGGCCCTTCGACATGGGGCTGATGGATGAGCTCGAAAACCTGGCCAACCGGGGGTACACCGAAGGCTTCTACCGACGCCACGTCCACGACGAGTACCAGAATTACGAGCGTGGACACTCGGTGGGCGTTCACCAGCAGTTTGTCGGCCAGATCCTGGAGCAAGCGCCATCAGGTTGGCTGGACATCGAGGTCAAGAACCGCTTCGAGGTCGGTGATTGCCTCGAGCTGATGCTGCCCTCCGGCAACCGTCGTTTCACCCTTGAGGCGATGGAGGCGGGCAACGGCAGCTCGCTGAAGGTGGCGCCCGGGGACGGTCACCGGGTAAGGCTCAAGCTGCCGGGGAAGGCGCTGTCGCCCGACGAGTTCGAGTTCGCTCTGTTGCTGCGGGACCTGCCGTCAGCCTGATGATAGGCACGTCTTTACAAGGGCCTGGGGAACCGGGATGCTAGGCTCCGTAGCAGCCTTACCTTGGAGCATCCCTCAGGCAAGGAGTCGGTCTGGCCATGCCCACCATCGAACACAGCGCCACGCTTCCCGCGCCTCCCGAGCGCGTCTTCGCCCTGCTCGAAAAGGTCGAGGATTTCGCCGACTATTCGGATCTGATCACCGAGATCGAGCCGCTCGGGGACGATCGCTATCGCTGGCATGTCCACGCGGTCGGCATGGACTGGACCTTCGAGGTGCAGGTAACCGAGAAGTCGCCACCCAGCCGACTGGCCTGGGAGTCGATCGACGGTGTGCGCAATCAGGGCCGCTATGAACTCGAAGCGGTCGATGAAGGTACCGCGGTCAGCCTGATCGTCGACTATCAGATCCGCAATCGGCTGGTCGCCAAGGCGGTCAATCGCGCGGCTCGCCCGCTGGTCGCCAAGGTCAGCGCCCAGATCCTGGAGCGGGTCGAGGCGCGTCTCTAGCGAGCGCCTTGGCGTCTACTGCTGCGGCGTCTGGCAGAGATCTTGTTCTGATCAAGTGCTGCTTCAGGGTGTTTCCCCGGCGCGCTCCTGCAGTTGTTCAGCTTGACTGATGCGGGCACGGCCGGCCTGCTTGGCCTGGTACATCTGCAGGTCCGCCTTTTCCACCAGCGACGCTGCGTCGATGCTGTCCATGCCGGGCTGCCATTGGGCGATGCCGATGGAGGCGCTGACGTAAAGGGGGCGCTGGTCGACCTGGGCCATCGGCTGCTCGGCAAGCCACTGCTGTAGCCGCTGCGCGACCCGCAAAGCTCCTGGCTCCGGCGTGTTCCGCAGGGCGATGACGAACTCCTCTCCGCCGTAGCGGGCCGCCAGGTCCGACTCACGGATGGCGTCACGCAGGGTAGCGGCGACATTGACCAGCACGATGTCGCCGAGTCGGTGGCCGTAGCGGTCGTTGAGCGGCTTGAAGTGATCCAGATCGAGAAACAACACCGACAGCGGCTTGTCTCGCGCATGGGCGTCCTCGAGCATCTCCTCGAGGCGCCGTTCCAGCGCGGCGCGATTGGCAAGACCGGTGAGGGCATCGGTGCTGGCGCGCACATCCAGCGCCTCGTTGTCGCGTTGGAGCGAAATTAGCTGGTCCTCACGATGGTGCAACCGCTCGGCCAGGCTCATGGTCAGCCCATGCAGGCGCTGCTTGCCGGCGACCAGCAGGCGTTCGATATCCTCCTCTGCCGACAGCGTGGTGGCGAGAAAATCCGGCAAGGTCTCAAGGCGACTCGCGAGTTCATCGACAAGACGTGCCTGGGCATTGCCGTCCATGTTCATGCGTTGCTGAAAACGATGAAGCACGGCGGGGATGGCGTCGCTGTCGTCGTCCAGACAGCATCCGGCCAGTTCGTCGGCGAGCTCCAGGCAAAGGCCGTCGAGCCATTCGTGGTGACGCTGGCCTTCCGGCTCGACGGGGCGCTGAAGGAACAGGTTGGTGGGCAGCTGCCAGCGCTGTGCCAGCCAGCTCGACGCCTGATCGCGGTCGCAGCCAAGATGCCGGTGTTCCAGAGCCAGGCGCTGTTCGCGGGTGGCGGCCTGGGCGGTCAGATCGAAGTAGTTCGGGTCCAACGCGTACAGCAGCAGTACCCCGACCTCGCGAAGCAGGGCGCGCGTCGACAGCTCGCCCGGCTGGCGGGGATTCACCACCTTGGCGATGGCCGGAATCAAGTGCGCGGCTGCGAGGGTGCGTCGCCAATAGTCGGCCAGGGGGCCGCGGGTCGCGTCGCGCACCAGGGTGAAACCCAAAAGCGCGGTGAGGGTGCCATCGATACCGAGGCGTGTCACCGCGTGCTCGCAGCAGATGACGGGATCGCAACCGCGGCGATAGTAGGGGCTGTTGGCCAGCCGCAGCAGCTGCAGGCACAGGGCCGGGTCACGGGACAGCAGGGTCGCGAAGTCGGTCAGCGGTGCGTCGTGATTGCTCGCCAGTACCAGCAGCTCGGATACCACGGCAGGCAGAGAGGGAAGACGCGTGGCGGGCTCGAGCCGCGCTTCGATATCAGGGGGAAGACAGGTCACGTCGAAAAGGCCATCGATTGTCGTTGTGCGATTGGTGTCAGGGCCGATCCATCGGCCTGATAGTGGCGCGAGCCGCCGACATCAGCGGCTCGCGCAGCTTGTAAAGGACTTGTCCGAAGAGTCGACGAGCGCAGCTACTTTTCAGACGAGCGCCAGGCTTTATACGAAAAGTCGACGAGCGATGGTTAGACAAGGCAAAAATCGGTGAGAAAGCGCAGTTTACGAGGTGTAAATGAGCGTCTTGACCCGATTTTTAACGCCGTATTACCAAGCGCAGGCACTTTTCGCACAAGCCCTTTTCACACAAGCCCTAGGGTTTGCGCAGTGAAGCGTCCAGATGATCGACTACCTCGGCCCAGTCGGCATCGGCCTCGATGGCTTCGCGCAGAAATTCCGACTGTCCCTCATTCCAGCAGGCCGCATCGGGCAGTTCGACCCCCTCCGGAATCGGCGAGTTGCGATCGATGAATCGTTTGATGGCTTCCGGCTCGGAAGCCAGGCCCAGCTGTTCAAACAACTCGCTGAAGGGATGATCCGGGTGTTCCATGAGCAACTCCTTGTCATGACGGGGACTCCCTAACCTTACTCCATCATGGCCCCTTGAGTGTCAATAGAGCATAAAATTGCTCTGTGACCTGCGGGATGTCAACCTCGTTCTCCGACCAGCGGGGTTCGAAACAGCCGACGTCTCTGTTCCAGCGAGAGGGGCAGCGACAGCAGATGCACCAGTTTGGTATAGGCCGACTCAGGGGTCATGTCGTCGCCGGATACCACCTCGGCGTCGGCCAGCATCTTGCCGGCAGCGTAGTGTCCGATGTCGATGGTGCCGTGTGGGCATTGGCTGATCGCGACCAGTAGCTTGCCCTGGCCGCTGGCCTCTGCCAGCACGGCGCCAAGCTCGGGGTCGTCAGGTACATTGCCGCCGCCCCACACCTCGATCAGGGCGCCCTTGACGCGGTCATCACCCAGCCAGGCCGCCAGCTGCCAGGGTTGAATGCCCGGCCACAGGACCACCCGCACCACCTGCTCCCCCAGGCCATGATAGTCGCCGAGCTCGTAGCGGGGTGCGCCGCGCTGCGTAGCCTCGAGGCTGTGCTCGCGATGCAGCCGGAAGTCGTTGCCGTGGCGCTTCCCCAGCAGGTCAAGGTTGGGGCTTTCGAAGGCATTCGGCTCGCGAGTGTGCCACTTGCGAGCCCGGCTGCCCCGCAGCAGCTTGTCACCAAAGCTCACCGCCACTTCCTGCAATTCAGGCATGGCGGCGTAGCGCAGCGCGCTCTCGAGATTGTACAGGGCGTCACTGTGCTGCTGGGCCAGCGGCGCCATGGAGCCGGTCACCACCACCGGGCGATCGATGCCCTGAAGCTGGTAGGCCAGGCTCGAGGCGGTCCAGGCCAGGGTGTCGGTGCCGTGCAGCACGACCACGCCGCGATGGCGATTGGCCTGCTCGGCGACAAGCGCGGCCAGCCGGGCCCAGTCCTCGGGACGGGCGCCGCTGGAGTCGATGGGTTGGTCGACCTCGATCCAGGTAAAGGGTGGCAGAGCGGTTCGGCGATCGTCGGGTAGTGTGGCCAGGGCGTCGCGCACCCGGGCTTCCATGTCGGGGCCGGGGGCGAGGCCTGAGGGGGTCTCGATCATGCCGATGGTGCCGCCGGCGTAGATCACCAGCACCGGGTCCAGGGGTGAGTGGGTCATGGGTGGGCTTCCTGCACAAGGAGTGAAGACACGAGTGACAGTATCAGCGTGAGCCTCGGCGAGGCGCGCAGCGGGTGATGACGTTATCGTCGGCGTCGAAGCAGAGCTGACGCTGACGACCGGCGAACCAGGCGAAACTGGCGGCGGCGGCGGCGATCCCCATCAACAGCCAGGCGATGGCGGTGATCGGTGCCTGCAGGTCAAGCATGATGCCGACGCTCAAGGGGCCCAGGGCGGCCAGGGCATAGCCGCCACCCTGGGCCAGTCCGGACAGGCGGCCTGCCAGACGCGAATCTGCGCTGCGCAGCACGATCAGGGTCAGCGCCAGGGAGAAGTTGCCGCCCTGGCCGAGCCCCAGCAGCAGTGCGCCGAGGTAGCGCAGGGAGGTGTCGGCCATCAACAGGATCCACAGGCCGCTGGCGGTGCTGGCGAGGACCAGCAGCAGCGCCGGGCGCTGATCGCGACCGAAGCGGGCCAGCCAGGGTGCCAGCAGCGCAGAAATCAGCTGGACCATCACCGACATGCCCATCAACAGGCCGGCCTCTGCCTCGCCGATGCCGCGCTGCATCAACAGCGTCGGCAGCCAGCCGAAGACGATGTAGGCCAGCGACGATTGGGTGCCCATCAATAGCGCCACCTGCCAGGCCAGGGGCTGGCGCAGCAGGCCACGGGTCATGCCGGTGCCGGGGTCACCCGCCATCCGCGGGGTAGCGGCGGTGCGCGGCATGTAAAGCTCCCAGGCGATCAGCGCCGCCATGGCCAGCAGCGACCAGGCCGCCAGACTGCGTGTCCAGCCACCCAGCAGGTCGCTCAGGGGAATCGCCAGACCGGCACCCAGGGCGCCACCCAGACACAGGGCCATGGTGTAGACCCCGGTCATCAGGTCGGCGCCCCGGGGCAGCTCGCGCTTGACCAGCGCCGGTAGCAGGGCGCCCGATACACCGATACCGGCACCCACCAGCAGGGTGCCGGCGTAGAGCGCGAGGGGACTTCCCTGCCAGCGCAGCAGCAGACCGCTGGTGATGACCACCAGACCCAGCGACAAGGCGCGTTCCGGGCCGTACTGGCGCGACAGGCGGGGCGCCAGCGGAGCGAACAGCCCCAGGCACAGCACCGGCAGGGTGGTCAGGGCACCGATGGCGCTGGGGGACAGGCCGGTATCCTGCTGCACACGGGCGAGCAGCGGGGCAAGCGAAGAGAGTGCCGGTCTCAGGTTGAGGCCGACCAGTACCATCAGCACCAGAAAGCGCCAGGGCAGGGACGTGACCTTCATCGGGGGCTCCAGCGGGTGGACCACCGCAGCGGGGAAGGCGCGCCGCCGGAGGCGCAGGCCCCGCGGACGGCGGCCGATACGGTTATTTCAGGAAGCGACGCAGATCGCCACGCACCTGATCATTGAAGGTCAGGAACTGGCTGTGGCGATCGCCGTCTACGCCATCGATGCGCACGGCCGTGGCCATGCCCTTGTCGACCAGCAGCTGGTCGTAGATCTCCAGGGTGATCTTTTCGACCGGGGTGTCGCCGGGGGCGCACTGGCCATTCTCCAGGCGGAAGGTCTCGAGCAGGCTGGCGCGTACGCGAGTGGCACCGCCTTCGGCCAGCACGCGACGCACGAACATCCAGCCTTCGCAGGTCAGCGCCACGCCGTCATGGTCGCGCAGGTAGAGGGTGCGATAGCAGGCCCCCTGCTCGGCGCCTTTCTCTGCCATGCTGCGGTAGGCCTCGGTCATGCGAGCGGCACTGACCCGCGCCTCGTCGATCTTGGTCTGGGCGCCGCGATGCTCGTTGTCGAGTTGCGCCTGCTTCTGGAAGGCCCGGAAGCGGCGATATTCCTTGATCAGTTCTGGAGATGCCATATCGCTGTCCTGCTGAGATGGAAGGGGGCGGCAAGCCGCCCCCTGGATTGCTCTTGTCTAGCCGCTCGGGGCTATGCCTGAGGCGATGCTCGAGCTTATGCCTGTCCCTGGCGGTTGCCCTGGCCGGAGCCCCTGCGCCTGCGACGTGCAGGCTGCTCGCCATTGCCGTTGCGGGCATTGCCGCCGCCACCGCCACCGTCACCACGTCGTCCGTTGCCGCGCTGGGAGCTATTGTTGCCACCCTGGCTGCGGCGCTGACCACCACCGCGCTTGTTGCGGCCGTTCTCGATGGGCTCCGGCTTGGCGTTGGGGTCAGGCTCGAAGCCCGGCTCGATGCGCTTCTCGAGGTCACGCTTGATCATGCGCTCGATGTTCTTCAGCAAGCCATGTTCATCGACGCACACCAGCGAGATGGCCTGGCCTTCGTTGCCGGCACGGCCGGTACGACCGATGCGGTGGACGTAGTCCTCGGCGACGTTGGGCAGCTCGAAGTTGACCACGTGGGGCAGTTCGTCGATGTCGAGACCACGGGCGGCGATGTCGGTGGCCACCAGAACCTGCAGCTCGCCGGCCTTGAACGCCGCCAAGGCGCGGGTACGGGCTGACTGGCTCTTGTTGCCGTGGATCGCCATGGCAGAGATGTCGCGCTTGTCGAGGTGCTCGGCCAGGCGGTTGGCGCCGTGCTTGGTGCGAGTGAACACCAGCACCTGGAACCAGCGTTGGCTAGTGATCAGGTGTGACAGCAGCTCGCGCTTGCGTTCCCGGTCCACTCGGTAGACGGCCTGGTCGACGGTCTCGGCAGTGGTATTGCGGCGTGCGACCTCGATCATCTCCGGGCGGTCGAGCAGCTTGTCGGCCAGCGCCTGGATCTCGCTGGAGAAGGTCGCCGAGAACAGCAGATTCTGACGCTTCTCGGGCAACAGCTTCAGCACACGGCGGATGTCGTGGATAAAGCCCATGTCGAGCATGCGGTCGGCTTCGTCGAGCACCAGGATCTCGACGCTCGACAGATCCACGTGGCCCTGCTGGTGCAGGTCGAGCAGGCGGCCAGGCGTTGCCACCAGCACATCGAGACCGGGCCGCAGGGCGTCGATCTGGGGCTGCTGGCCGACGCCACCGAAGATCACGTGGTGACGCAGTGACAGGTGCTGACCGTAGTCGCGCACGCTCTCGCCGACCTGGGCGGCGAGTTCACGGGTGGGCGTGAGCACCAGGGCGCGGACCTGGCGCTTGGAGGGGCGAGGGCCATCGGCCAGGCGCTGCAGCATCGGCAGGGTAAAGCCCGCTGTCTTGCCGGTGCCGGTCTGGGCACTGGCCAGCAGGTCACCACCCTTGAGTACCGCGGGGATGGCCTGACGCTGAATCGGAGTCGGGGTGTCATAGCCTTGCGCCGTGACGGCGCGAAGCAATTCGGCACGCAGGCCGAGATCGGAAAAACTCATGCAAACTCCAGCACGCACGCACTCGCTGGACGCCACCGTTCTGATGGCGTCGGTCCCGGACAAGGCGTGGGGAAAAATTCGGTGACCGCTCTAGCGGGGGACCCCCGTCACCGTTGCGGGCATGATGCCAGATTTGCCGGCCCGGCGCATCGGCGGGGGTGAAAAGAAGTCGGGCCGGCAGAACCTTGATGAGGGGCGGGGAGGCGTTGTCGAGACGCTCAGGGGGCGACACGGACCCGGGCGGCGATATCATCGGCCACCTGATCCCAGGTGCGCCCCAGCGCCCGTACCAGTGCCGAATAGCCGTCGCTGTCCAGCGACTCGGTGGCCTCGAAGCTGTCGCTGTCCACCACCTTGCGCTGGCCGTCACGCAACAGCCACTGACCAGAAGCCACGGCGTAGCCGTCGTAGTGGCCCTGGAAGCGGTCGACGCTCAATTCCAGCGTCAGGGCGTTGCCACTGTCGCCGGACAGCAGCACCCGGCGTCCAGGCAGCCTGGCCTCCAGGCGGTCGCGCAGGCCGCGTTCGAGTTGCTGTGCCAGCGGTGCCGCCCATTGGTGGGACTTGGCCTCGTTCAGCGAGATGTCGTCGAGCTGAAGGACGATGCCTTCGGCCTCGAGGTAGTTGGCGAGCCTGGGTGTGGACACCAGCAACGGCGTTTCGTCGGCGCTGGGGACCCGGGCATCGCTGCTGCCTGCATCCGAGGGCAGCACGTAGTGGTTCATGGGGGCGGTGCCGCTGGCGCAGCCGCCCAGCCACAGCGCCAGCAGGGGAACACACAGGCGATGTATCGGCCTCATGGAGAACTCCTTTCCGGTGAGGTCAGTGTTGTCGATGCTTCCGTCTATCCCGCCCGAGTCCGCAGACTCGGGCGGGAGGCGATCAGCGCGGTGCCCGCGGGATCGGGTCCTCGGTCTGGATGCTGTCGAACAGCAGCGCGCGGGGATCGTCGCTGATCTTGCGAGCGGCCGGCTGCAGGTCACGCACCAGGCGTTCGACCTCGTTGAGGGTGCGGGTCAGGTCCTGGTAGACGCTGGATTCCGGCGACAGCCCGTCGAGGGTGCGGCGCAGCTCGACCAGGGTCTGGTTGAGGTTGCCGGGCAAGCCCTGGGTCTCGGGGTTGTCGAGCAGACTGTTCATGCTCTGCACCAGTGAGCGGGCCTGGGTCAGCATCGCCTCTGAGACCTGAAGGTTGCGGTCGAGTCCCGACAGGATAGGCTCGATCTCGAGGCGGTTGAGCTTGTCGAGCAGGGCGGTGACCTGGGCCTGGATCTGGGCAAGGCCAGCCGAGGCGGTGGGGAACACCGGGCGGTCGGCGAAGGTCTCGGCCAGATACTGGCCCTGCAGCTCTTCGTCGATCTTGAGGTCGACGAACAGCGCCCCGGTCAACAGGCTGCCGCTCTTGAGGGTCGCGCGCAGGCCACGCTCGAACAGACGGTCGAAGCGCTCACGCCACTCCTGCAGATCCAGTTCGTTGGCGCCGATGCCCAGACGCTGGGGTTCGATGCGGATCAGCACCGGGATGGCCAGCTTGTCGCGGTTTTCCGGCTGGGGCGAGGTGAAGTTCCAGGGGACGGCCGCCACGGTACCGATGCGCACGCCACGGAATTCCACCGGGGCGCCGCGGGACAGGCCGCGTACCGTATCCTCGTTGAGCAGCACGTACTCGAGATAGCGATTGAAGGTACCCTGGCGGGCGGCCTCCTCATCGGCATAGAGTTCGTAGGTGGCGTCCTCTTCCGCCTCCTTGCCGGCGGGAACATCGTCGGGCACGCCAAAGGTGACGCCGCCGCCGAGCAGCGCTTCCAGCGACTCGACCTGCACCTGGAAGCCGTCGGAACCGAAGCGCACGTCGATGCCGCTGGTAGCCCAGAAACGGGTGTTCTCGGTGACCAGGGTGTCGTAGGGGCTCTCGATGAAGATGCGGTGGTGCATGCTCTGGGTGGAGACATCGAAGTCGGCCTCCTCGACGCGTCCGACGCTGACCCCCTGGAAGGTGACGGCGTCGCCGACGCTGAGCGAGTTGCCGACCTGGCTGACCAGGTTGAGGCGGAGTCCCTGGGCGCCAGGTGGTGCCACCGGAGGCTGGTCGCTGACGTCGAATTCGCGGGCATCCACCTCGCTCTGACCCGGCTCGAGCTGGATATAGGCACCGGAGAGAACGGTGCCGAGTCCGCTGATACCCTCGCGCCCGATGCGCGGCTTGACCACCCAGAAATGGGTGTCCTCGACCAGCATCTTCTCGGCCTGGGGTTCCATCTGAGCGGTGATCTCGACGCCGGAGAGATCGTCGCTGAGTGCTACCGAGGTGACCTTGCCGACCTCCACGTTACGGGTCTTGATCAACGTCTTGCCGGCCTCGATGCCGTCGGCGGATGGCAGGTGCAGAGCGATCTGGGGGCCGCGGCTGGCGTAGTTGTCGTAGACCAGCCAGGCGCCGATCAGCAGTGCCACAAAGGGCACGATCCACACCGGCGACAGCCGTTTCTGCTGGGTCGGCGCGGCGCGGTGCATGTCCTTGCTGGACGGCGCTGGCGGGTTGTCGGGGTGGCGCTTATCGGCGTCACTCATGGTGTGCTTCCTTGTTCATCCGGCGCAGTGCGATGGGGTGAAGGGGCGGCGTCGGACGCCAGGCCCGAGTGGTCGCCGTGCAACCCGTCATTATCCGGGGAGTCCATCGGGTTGCAGGGATCCTCGCTGCCGTCCCACAGCAGGCGAGGCTCAAAACTCATGGCCGCCAGCATGGTGATGATCACCACGCCACCGAAGGCCAGCGCAGCGGGGCCTGGATCGATCGACATCAGCGCACCGGCGCGGATCAGGGCCACCAGGATGGCTACCACGAAGACGTCGACCATCGACCAGCGTCCGATCAGTTCGGTCAATCGGTAGAGCCGCGCTCGCACCACCGAGCGCATGCCCGGTGCCCGCGGCGCCACCAGGCACAGCCAGACCAGCGCCAGCAGCTTGCCGATGGGCACGATGACGCTGGCCACGAAGATCACCAGCGCCACCGGCCAGGACCCGTGACTGACCAGGTAGATGACGCCGCCGATGATGGTCTGCGGGTCCGAGCTGCCGAGGCTGGTGGTGTACATGATGGGATAGACATTGGCGGGGATATAGAGCACTGCGGCGGTGAACAGCAGCGCCCAGGTGGTCTGCAGGCTGCGCGGCCGGCGGGCGTGCAGCTTCTCGCTGCAGCGCACGCAACGGCCATGGCCCTCGCTGTCCAGGCAGTTGATCAGCCCGCAGGTGGGGCAGCCGGTGAGCCCCTGGGAAGCCGCGGTCTCGCCGGTGCGGGTGCCCTCCGGTGCCAGAGGCTCGCCGCTGAGCGAGAACCACAGCCAGTCCTTGTCCAGTGACAGGGTCGTCGCCAGCAGCAGGATGGCGTAGGCGATAAAGGCCCAGAACGACGGTCCGAGGGAAATTTCGGCAAGTCCCGCCACCTTGATCAGCGCCACCATGGTGCCGACGATAAAGACATCGGCCATCAGCCAAGGCGCGATATGGGAAAGTCCGCGGGCCAGGGTGCGGCTATAGGGCAGACGGCGGGGCAGCATCAGGCTGATCTGCAGCCACACCACCGTCAGCAGATAGATCGCCGGCAACACGATGATCGACATCAGCACCACCATGGCGACGATGGGCTGGTGATGCTCGAGCATCTGGGTGGCGGTCTGGGCCACTTCTATTTCGTTGCCGACGCCACGCGTACTGAAGCCGATAAACGGAAAGGACAGGGCCAGCGCCAATGCCACCAGCGATGCCAGCGACAGCGCCAGGCTGCGCTGGGCGGGGAAGGCGTGACGCTTGACCAGGTCGTGACCACAGCGGACACAGTCCGCTTCTTCACCGGGACGCAGCGGCGGCAGCGCCATGATCCAGTCGCACTCGTGACAGGCACGCAGGCGCCGGCGCGACCTGATGCGCACCTCGGGGGGAGGATGCTGGGTGACGGAGGCGTTGCGGATCCGTTCCAGGGGGCCACGTACGGGGGTCGTCACAGTGGTGGGGGGACTCCGGTCTTGAAAGAGGGTTCTGTTCGTCTGCATTTCGTCGCGAATCAGGCGCTGATGGCTTAACAAGCTGATCCTGCGAATTAAATAGTGTGGCACGTTGACGTGGGTGACACCATAGACAAAGATGCGACCGATATCATGGGTGAGGAGTTGACATGTTGCTTCCCGTTTTGGCGGTTCTGGGTGGCCTGGTGGTACTGGTGTGGAGCGCCGAGCGCTTTGTCGAAGGCGCCGCGGCCACCGCTGCGCGGCTGGGACTGTCGCCCTTGCTGGTGGGCATGCTGGTCATCGGCTTCGGGACCTCGGCACCGGAATTGACGGTGTCGGCGCTGTCTGCGGCACAGGGCAACCCGGGGCTGGCACTCGGTAACGCCTATGGCTCGAATATCGCCAACATCGGCCTGATCCTGGGGCTGGTGGCGCTGATCTCCCCGCTGGCGGTGCATTCATCGGTGATTCGGCGCGAGTTGCCGGTGCTCGGTGCCGCCACCCTGGTGTCGGCGTTGATGATGTGGGGCGGGCTTATCTCCCGGCTGGAGGGCGCGCTGCTGCTGCTGGCGCTGCTGGTGTTCATGGTCGCAAGCGTGATCCAGAGCCGGCGCGAGGAAGCCGCCGCCAGGGCGGACGCCCTGGCCACCGATACCGTGCAGGAACTCGATGCTCACCCCATGTCGCTGGGCAAGGGCATCTTCCTTACTCTGCTGGGCCTGGCCCTGCTGGTCGTCAGTTCCCGGCTGCTGGTGTGGGGCGCGGTGGATATCGCCCAGGGTCTCGGGGTGTCCGACGTCATCATCGGGCTGACCGTGGTCGCCATCGGCACATCGCTGCCGGAACTGGCCTCGTCCATCAGTGCCCTGCGTCGCAAGGAGCATGATCTGGTGCTGGGCAACGTGGTCGGCTCCAACCTGTTCAACACCCTGGGGGTGGTGGGGCTGGCCGCCGTCATCGCGCCGATCGAGGCCGAGCGTGAGGTGCTGATGCGAGACTGGTCGTTGATGACCGCCATGACCCTGATGATGGCGGTGTTCGCGTTGGGCTGGAAGGGCCGGGCGGGGCGTATCAATCGGTTCGAGGGTGGCGTCCTGGTCGCCGTCTACCTGGCCTACACCGCCTATCTGGTATCGCTGGTGCTGGGGCAGTCATGACCTGACACCTGGCTAAGTGCCCTTGTCACGGCAAAGGCAAGGCTGGTGGGCGCACAAATGGGTACGTAATCGGCCATGGGTGCGTGCGACAATTGGCCATGGGACAGAGGCCTGCGGGACCTCTATGCTGGGGGCAAGCGGGATCGAAGATGCATGATTGTGCATAGATAGATTGCCAGGCTAGCCGAGCAAGGCTGCGCTCTATCGATTCGATTCCGCTCGGGTTCGATGCTGTCCTGCCAGGGTCGGGTTGTGTTCCCGAGGCAGGGCGGTGCCGTCGGTCATCCCTGCCTCGAGGAGTCGCTCATGGAACTGGATCCCGTGCTTCTGTCACGTATACAGTTCGCCTTCGTCGTATCCTTCCACGCCATCTTCCCCGTCTTTACCATAGGGCTGGCGTCCTATGTCGCTGTCCTGCATGGACTCTTCTACAAGACCGGCAATCCCGCCTGGGATCGACTGGCCGCCTTCTGGGTCAAGGTCTTCGCCGTGGTCTTCGGCATGGGCGTGGTCTCTGGGATCGTCATGGCCTTCCAGTTCGGAACCAACTGGAGCAACTTCAGTCAGGCGACGTCCAACTTCCTCGGCCCCATGCTGAGTTATGAGGTGGTCACCGCCTTCTTCCTGGAAGCCGGCTTCCTCGGGGTGCTGCTGTTTGGGCGTGGCAAGGTGGCCGAGGGGGTTCACCTGTTCGCCGCCATCATGGTCGCGGTGGGCACCTTCATCTCGGCCTTCTGGATCCTGTCCACCAATAGCTGGATGCAGACCCCCGCCGGGGTGGAAATGATCGACGGCCACTTCAGCGTCACCAGTTGGGGCGAGGCCATGTTCAATGCCTCCTTCCCTTATCGCTTTGCCCACATGGCGCTGGCTTCCTTCCTGACCGGCGGCTTCGTGGTGGCCGGCGTCAGCGCCTGGTATCTGCTGATCGGTCGCGACGTCGAGGCCAACCGCAAGGCCCTGTCCATGTGCATGTGGCTGTTGCTGGTGCTGGCGCCGGTACAGGCGGTGGTTGGCGACGCCCACGGTCTCAATACGCTTGAGCATCAGCCGACCAAGGTGGCGGCGATGGAGGCAAACTGGGAGACCCAGTCCGGGGTGCCGCTGCTGCTGTTCGCCTGGCCGGACAAGGAGGCCCAGGAAAATCACTTCGAGATCGGCATTCCGCGCCTGGCCAGCCTGATCCTGACCCATGACCTGGACGGCGAGGTACCCGGGCTCAAGGAGGTCCCGGTAGAGGAGCAACCACCGGTGTGGTTCGTGTTCTGGTCATTCCGCGCCATGGTCGGCATGGGCATGCTGATGATCGCGGTGGCCTTCACCGGCCTGTGGTTGCGCCGTGGCGGTCGTCTGTACAAGAGTCGCCCCTTCCTGCAGACGCTGAGGCTGATGAGCGTGGCGCCCTTTATCGCGGTGCTGGGCGGCTGGTTCGTCACCGAAGCGGGCCGCGCGCCCTGGCTGGTGTACGGCATGATGACCCAGGCCGAGGGGGTGACGCCGTCGCTCAGTGGCTGGATGGTGCTCGCCACCCTGATCGGCTACGTGCTGGTCTACGCGGTGGTGTTCCTGACCGGGGGCTACTACCTCACCCGGGTGGTGCGCCAGGGCATGCTGGCCGAGGAGCCCCACGACGACGAGGTCGAGACGGCCAAGCGACCGCTGTCCGCCGCCCACGCCACCCTCGAGGCCGACGCCGGCCGCCAGTTCGGGAGTTGATGACATGGAATTGATCAACCTTTCTGCCATCTGGGCCCTGATCATCGGGTTCGGCGTGATGATGTACATCCTGATGGATGGCTTCGATCTCGGGGTGGGTATCCTCTACCCCTTCGCCCCGGACGAGCACGCCCGGGATGTGATGATGAACTCGGTAGCGCCGATATGGGACGGTAACGAGACCTGGCTGGTGCTCGGCGGGGCGGGACTTCTGGCGGCCTTTCCGCTGGTCTACACCATCCTGCTGCCGGCGCTCTATCTTGGGGTCTTCCTGATGTTGGCCGGCCTGATCTTCCGTGGCATCGCCTTCGAGTTCCGCTTCAAGTCGGTTCGTAATCGTCACTGGTGGAACCGCGCCTTCTGCTGGGGCTCGATGGTCGCCACCTTCTGTCAGGGGGTCGTGGTCGGCGCCTACATCGAGGGCTTCGAGGTCGCCCACAATGTCTACGTGGGCGGTCCTTTCGACTGGCTGACGCCTTTCACCGTGATCACTGGCCTTGCACTGATGGCGGGCTATGCGCTGCTGGGGGCGACCTGGACGATTTTGAAGTCCGAGGGGCAGGTGCAGGAATGGGCCTACCGCATCACGCCCAGGCTGCTGGGACTGGTGCTGGCGGGCTTTGCCGTGATCAGTATCTGGACGCCGTTCGTCGACGACTTCGTGCGTGAGCGCTGGTTCGGCCACCTGACACTGTTCTGGGTGTTCCCGGCACTGGCGTTGCTGTGCGCCGCCATGGTGTGGCGTTCGGTGGCCCGTCGCCGTGAGGGCCAGCCGTTCGTGGCTACCCTGGGACTGTTCTTCTTCACCTACCTGGGGCTGGTGGCCAGCAAGTGGCCCTACCTGATCCCGCCGGACATCACCCTGTGGGATGCCGCCTCGGCTCCGGAGAGCCAGCTGTTTCTGCTGCTCGGGGTGCTGTTCGTGATCCCGGTGGTACTGGGCTACACCGCCTGGTCCTACTGGGTGTTCCGCGGCAAGGTAAGAGGGGGCGGCTATCACTAAGTCGTCTGGTGCTGAGTCGTCTCGTCCTGAGTCGTCTCGTTCTGAGTCGTCTCGCGGCGAGGCCACCAGGGCGCGGCTGTGGCTCGACCAGCACACCGGGGCTCAGCGTCGTCCGCTGACCCTGGCCGCGGCCTTCGCGGTGCTGGCAGGACTCGCGGGTGTGGTCCAATGGGTACTGCTGGCCAAGGTGCTGGTACTGGCGATCGAGGGTGAGCGTTCCCTGAGCCAGCTATGGCCCTGGCTTGTCTCTCTACTGGGGTTTCTGGCGCTGCGTGCCGGGGCTGGCTTTGCTCAGGAGTGTCTGGCCCAGCGAGCCAGCCAGCGCCTTCGCCGCGCGGTACGCCACGAGTTGCTCGAGCATCTGTTTGCGCTGGGACCGGTGCGTGCCGGTCGCCATCACAGTGCCGGGCTGGCCCATCGCCTTGTCGAGCAGGTCGAGGCACTGGACGGCTACACCTCACGTTTCTGGGTGCAACTTCGGGTGGTGATGGTGGTGCCGCTGGTCATCTTCGCCATCATCGCCTGGCACAACTGGCTGGCGGCGCTGCTGCTGGCGATCACCGCGCCGCTGATTCCCTTGTTCATGGCGCTGGTGGGCATGGGCGCCGAATCGCTCAATCGCGACCAGTTCGCGGCGGTGACGCGACTGTCCGGGCACTTCGTCGATCGGGTGCGGGGCATCGCCACCATTCGACTGTTCGGTGCCGGCGACAGGGTCACCGACGAGGTTGCCCAGGTCGCCGACGACTATCGCCGGCGCACCCTGAAGCCCTTGCGACTGGCCTTTCTGTCATCGGCGGTGCTCGAATTCTTCTCCTCGGTGGCGATTGCGGCGCTGGCTATCTACATCGGCTTTGGCCTGCTCGGGGACCTGCCGCTGGAGGTGGCCGATTCGCTGACGCTGGCCAGTGGCCTGACCATCCTGCTGCTGGCCCCGGAGTTCTTTCAGCCGCTGCGCACACTGTCCCAGCACTACCACGATCGTGCCTCGGCGCTGGCCGCCGCCCAGGCCCTGACGGAACTGCTCGATGAACCCATCGATCCGTCGCGAGTGTCGCCCGTCTCGGCGCCTGGCGCGACGGAAAGTCCCGCTTCTTCAGTGTTGTCCGGTGGCCAGCTTGTGCGGCTCGAAGGCGCCTGCCTGGATCACCCTGGGCGTGGCCGCGTGCTGGGTCCGCTGGACTTTCGGGTGGACGCCGGTGAAGTGGTGGTGATCAGCGGCCCATCGGGTGCCGGCAAGTCGAGCCTGTTGGCGATGCTCGCGGGGTTTGTCGGGCCTGGCGAGGGGGCGCGCCAATCGGCACCGGGCATCGCCTTCGCCTGGATGGACCAGCGCCCGCTGCTGATCCAGGGCAGCCTCGCCGACAATCTTCGCCTGACGGCGCCGAACGCTGGCGATGACGACCTGCGCACTGCGCTCGAGCAGGCGGGCCTTGAGCCGCTGGTCGCGGCTCTGCCCGAGGGACTCGATACCCGGATCGGCGAAAATGGCCTGGGCCTGTCCGGCGGGCAGGCCCAGCGCCTGGCGCTGGCGCGGGTGTTCCTGAGTGATGCCGCGCTGGTGCTACTGGACGAGCCGACGGCGAGTCTGGATCGAGAGACCGAAGCGGTACTGATTCGCGGCTTTCGGCGTCTGGCCGGCCAGGGCCGGGCGCTGGTCATCGCCAGCCATCACCCGGCCATCCTGGCGATGGGGGACCGGCGTGTGGAGCTGCTCGATGGGCGAGTCACCGCGAGTGGAAGAGAACAGCAAGAGGTGGCCGATGGCGTCGTCGACTGAGCGCACGGATACGGGATTCACTGCGGCGATTGCCAGTCTGCGTCCGTGGATCGAGGTGCATGCGTCGTTTCGTCGGCGCCTGGTGCTTGGCGTGGTGCTGATGGTGCTGACCGCGCTGTCGGCGCTGGGGCTGCTGGCGGTGTCGGGCTGGTTCATCACCGCCAGCGCCCTGACCGGCGCGGCCTTGGCGGCGGGTATGGCGGCGACCCTGGACGTCTACACTCCCGGGGCGGGCATTCGTCTGTTTGCGGTGTCCCGTACCGTGTCACGCTACGTCGAACGCCTCTACAACCACGACACCATCCTGCGACTGCTGGCACGCCTGAGGGCGCGCTGCTTCTCGGGCCTGGTGGCGATGGACGGCGCCAGCCTCGGGGCAAGGCGATCCGGCGACTGGCTCAACCGTCTGACCGCCGATATCGATACCCTGGACGCGCTTTACCTGCGACTGCTGGCGCCGGCGGCGATGGCGCTGGTGCTGGGGGCGGCGCTGGTAGCGTTGGTGGCGGTGTGGTTGCCCCAGGCCGCGCTGGTGCTGGGCGTCTTGCTGCTGTTCGGCTGGAGCTGGCTGACCCTCGGACAGGCCCGCCTGGGTCTGGCGGCCTGTCGTCGCCGCGTCGCCGGGCTGGAGCGACTGCGCTCGGCAATGATCGAAACCCTTGGCGGTCTGAGTGAACTCGAGGCCTACGGCGCGTTGGCGCGCAGCCGTGGCGAGCTTGAAGCCCTCGAGGACGAGCTGCTGGCGGCCCAGTGGCGACTGTCACTGATCACCGGGTTTGGCAATGTTCTGACGACGTTGGTGATGGGGGGCGCCTGGTGGCTTGTGTTGATCGGTGGCCTCGCCGCCTTCGGCAGCGGCCAGTTGGGCGCCGCCGTGCTGGTGATGCTGCCGTTGGCCTCGCTGGCCCTGGCCGAGGGGTTGGCAAGCTTGCCCGCCGCCTTCACCCAGGCCGGCGCGAGCCTCGCCGCCGCCGAGCGGCTCAATGCTATCGACCAGCAGCGTGCAGCGCCTGCAAACGTCTCAGACACCACCCGAGCTGTTGCAGTGCACGCTGCGCCTCGAAGCGGGACCGCCGAGTCTGGAGGGCTGGAGGTCTGTGCTACGTCGCTGAGTTTTCGTTATCCGCGGGCACTCGATCAGGCGCTGTCGCCCCTGAGCTTCCGGCTGGCGCCGGGGGAAAGGGCCGCGATTTGTGGCCCCTCCGGCAGTGGCAAGTCGACGCTGTTGGCGCTGCTTGCCGGGGAGCTGCGTGGCCACCAGGGTCGCTTGACCCTGGACGGCCAGGCGGTGGAAGCCCTGGACCCGCAGTGGTTGAGCAGCCAAGTGGGCTGTCTGAGCCAGCGGGTGGAGCTGTTCGACGCAAGCCTTGCCGAGAATCTGCGGCTGGGCGCCCCCGAGGCGAGCCCGGAGCGGCTGTGGCAGGCGCTTGTTGCGGTAGACCTGGCCGACTGGGCGCAGGGTCTGCCCGGCGGGCTCGAGACACGCGTGGGGGAAGGGGGGCGACAGCTTTCCGGCGGCCAGGCGCGACGTCTGGGTCTGGCGCGTCTGTGGCTGACCGATCCCGCCCTGGTGGTGCTCGATGAGCCTTTTGCCTCGCTGGATGCGGCCACCGCGCGGCGGGTGGCCGATGGCATCGGCCCCTGGCTGGCCGGACGCACGGTGCTCATGCTGGTGCACCATCATGATCCCGACTCGCCGTCACCCGGCATGGAGCACATCCCCAGGGTCATCGACATGGCGGTCGGTGCGCCATGGCAAGCCCGGGGCGAATGCGTCACCATGTGAAAGATGACACCTGATTTCTACGGTTCGATGCCACAGGGCCAGACACCATGACCGACGACTTTCTGACCCGCCTGCCCAAGGCGGAACTGCATCTGCACATCGAGGGTACGCTGGAGCCGGAGCTGATGTTTGCGCTGGCCGAGCGTAACGGGGTCAGCCTGCCTTACGCCGATATCGAGGCGGCCCGGCAGGCTTACGACTTCAGCGACCTGCAGTCCTTTCTCGATCTCTACTATCAGGGCATGAGCGTGCTGGTCCGTGCCCGGGACTTCGAGGACCTGGCGATGGACTACTTCCGGCGCGCCGCCGCCGAGGGGGTGGTGCATATCGAGATGCACGTGGACCCCCAGGCCCACCTGTCCCGTGGCGTGGCGCTGTCCGAGGTGATGGAAGGCCTGACGGCCGCCTGCGCCAAGGCCCGCTCCGAGCTGGATATTTCCACCGCCATGATCCTCGCCTTTCTGCGTGATCAGCCCGCCGCCGATGCCATGCAGCTGCTCGAGGACAGCACGCCCTGGCATGACCACTTCAGTGCCGTGGGGCTGGACAGCGCTGAGCGAGGCAATCCGCCGAGCAAGTTTCAGGAGGTCTTTGCCCGGGCGCGGGAGCTGGGCCTCGAGCGCGTGGCCCACGCAGGCGAGGAGGGGCCGCCGAGCTATATCCGCGAGGCGCTGGATGAGCTTCAGGTGTGTCGCATCGACCATGGCGTAAGGGCGATCGAGGACGTCGAGCTGATGGAGCGGCTGGCCGACGAAGGCACCGTGCTGACGGTGTGTCCGCTGTCCAATGTGCGCCTGAAAGTGGTGGAACGGCTCGAGGATCATGGTCTGCCGACGCTGATCGACGCTGGACTGGTGGTAACCATCAACTCCGATGACCCGGCTTACTTCGGCGGTGGCATGCGCGATAACTTCGCCGCCTGTCAGCGGGCCTTCGGCTGGTCCAACGAGACCCTCAAGTGGCTGGCCGGCAACGCCATCGAGGCGGCCTTCATGGATGAGGACAGGAGGCAGGCGCTGAGACAGCGGCTGGTCGCCGTCTAGGACTTGTTCGGAACGTCAAGCGCCGCCTTGCCCCTTGTCGGGGGAGGCGGCGCTGGCATGTTGCGGGGTGGTATTGGTGGCTGGGTTGGCTTAGGGCAGAGCGGGTACTGTCACGACCGGCTGCTCTCCTGTCAGGGCATGCAGGAAGCTGACCAACCGTTCGACGGTCGCTTCATCAAGCTCCCGCTTGAGCATCTGCTTGGCCATGATGGGCACGACGTCTTCAAGCGTCTTGGCCGAGCCGTCGTGAAAGTAGGGGTAGGTCAGGGCGACGTTGCGCAGTGACGCCGTCCTGAAGGCCTGGCGATCGCTTTCCTCGTTGGTGACCGCGAAGCGCCCGGGGTCATCCGATCCCGGCACCTGAATCGGATGGAACAGGCTGTCGCTGAAGTTGGCGCCGCGGTGACAGCTGATGCACCCGACGTCCACGAAGTCTTTCATGCCTGCCTTCTGCTGATCGGTCAGGGCAGCCTCGTCACCGAGCAGGTAGCGATCGAGCGGAGCGTTCGGCGTATTCAGCGTGCGCTCGAAGCTGGCGATGGCGTCGGCCAGGTTGCCGGAGGACAGCGGAGCCTCGTCATCGGGAAATGCCGTCTGGAAGTGATCGGAATAGCCGTCGACGGCGGAAAGGCGGGCAAGGGCGCCGTCCAGGTCGTGGGCCATCTCGATGCTGTTCTGGATGGGGCCTAGTGCCTGGCCTTCCAGGTCGGGTTCGCGACCATCCCAGAACTGTGAGCCAAGAAAACCCGAGTTGAGCACGGTGGGGGAGTTGCGTTCTCCCACCTGGCCATCGTGGCCGACCGCCGTCGGCAGCCGGTCCGTCCAGGCCAGGGCCGGGTTGTGACAGGAAGCGCAGCTGATGTTGCTGCTCTTCGACAGCCGGGGTTCGAAGAACAGCATCTTGCCAAGCGCTACCTTCTCAGCGGTGAGGCTGTTGTCGGCGGGGATGGGGGGAAGCGAGGGCAGAGGGGTGAAATACTGTCGATAGTCTTGTTGGTCTGCGGATTCGGTGTCTGATGTGGTTGCCGCCGATGCCTGGGAGGCGACGGCCATGCTGCAGGCGAGAAAGGTGCCAGTCAAAAAAGTGCTGGCCAAGAAAGTGCCGGCCAGAACAGGGGGAAGGTAGTTGGGCCAAGGTCGCATCATGTATTCCCTTCGTTGCGTCACGTCACGGTTTGCCGTCCAGGCGGGCGATCTGAGCCTGCCGCTGTCCGGCGACCGACAGCGGGAATCAGTAGCGGCACAGGTTGATGGCGAACCCTGATGCTCAAGGCGTGCTTCATGTCACCAGATGGCACTGAGGCTTGCCCGCGCTGGTGTTAGTAATAGGTGATCCTGTGTGGGCGGCGGCCGCTTTTCAGGCAACGGGCGGGGTGGAAGGTTGCTGAGGCATGATGTCGAAGCGAAAACGTCGGAATCTAAGGTGTTTTCGGCGTGATCGCCGACCGAGGCGAGGAAGAGGTTGAACAGGCCGACGCCGTTTCTTTCAACACAGTTTGGCGCGCTTCGGCGCGCCCTTCGCTACCGGCGAAGTCCTCGGTGACACGCAAAAGAGGCGCCCGTCTCTGGTATAAATCCCAGGGCGCCTCTTGTTTGGTCTGGCAGGTGTTGTGGCGGGTGTTGTGGATGGAAGGCCGGCGTGCATGAGCCGGCATGCATCAACGGTCGTGCAACACCAGAAGCCGTGCATCAGCCCTGTTGGCGATTGGCCTCGCGCGCCGCTTCCCTGGCGCGTCGCTTGGCCTCGCGACGCTCTTCCATGCGCGCCACCGCGTCGGCGCCCAGGTGGGCCTCGCCGCGCTCCTGGGCGAGGCGCATCTGGCGCTCACGCTCGGCGAAGCGGGCCTTCTGTTCGTCGCTCAGACGGTCGTAGCAGCGCGGGCAACAGACGCCTTTCTGGTAGTACTCGCTCTGCTTGTCCTGCTCGGTGATCGGCATGCGGCAGGCGTGGCACTGGTCATAGCGCCCGGGCTTGAGGTCGTGGTCGACGGTCACCCTGTCGTCGAACACGAAGCACTCGCCACGCCACAGGGTCTTGTCCTTCGGTACGTCCTCCAGGTACTTCAGGATGCCGCCCTTGAGGTGGTAGACGTCCTCGAATCCCTGCTCCTTGAGGTAGGCGGTGGACTTCTCGCAACGGATGCCGCCGGTACAGAACATCGCCACCTTCTTGTGGCGACTCGGGTCCAGGGTCTTCTTCACGTACTCGGGGAAGTCGCGAAAGGCGCTGGTGGCCGGATTGACCGCGCCCTCGAAGGTGCCGACCTCGACTTCGTAGTCGTTGCGGGTGTCGATCAGCAGCACCTCGGGGTCCTGGATCAGCGCGTTCCAGTCCTTGGGGTCCACGTAGGTGCCGACGGTATGGCGCGGGTCGATGCCCTCGACGCCCATGGTCACGATCTCGCGCTTGAGCTTGACCTTGGTGCGCATGAAGGGCGCACGACGGGTCAGTGACTCCTTGGTGTCGAGCTCGGCCAGGCGTGGGTCGGCGCGCAGCCAGGCGAGCACCGCGTCGATACCCTGGCGGGTGCCGGCGACGGTGCCATTGATGCCTTCACGGGCCAGCAGCAGGGTGCCGCGCACCTGATGCTCGAGCAGGGTGTCGAGCAGCGGCTCGCGCAGCGCCTCGTAGTCGTCGAGGGTGACGAACTTGTAAAGCGCGCACACCACCAGGGTGTCTGGACCTGAAGTGGCGGTTTCGGTGGCTGTGTCAGGGGGTGAGGTATCGTGACTCATGGTTGTCCTCGTGCGAGCCGGAGCGTAAATCCGGAGCAGCGTTGGCAGCGTGTGGTATTCAAGGCGCGCATTCTAGCGCACTCGCCGAGGAATTTCCCGGCCAGCCATCACCCAGTGCAAGCGCCGGTCGCCGGCGCCTGTCGTCGGGTTCTTCAGGTCTGGCGGCGGTGCTGCAGGCGCCCCCCCGCCCAGGTCTCGTAGATGGCGCGGTCGTCCCCCAGCATCATCAGGGTGAACAGCTCCTCTGCCAGCGACTGGGTGCGCCCCATGCGTCGAGCCAGCAGCGGCGAGGCGAACAGGTCGATGACCACGAAGTCGGCGTCGCGACCGGGGGTCAGGCTGCCGATCCGATCGTCCAGTGACAGCGATACGGCGTTGCCTCGGGTCAGGTCATGAAAGCCTGCCCAGGCGGTCAGTGGCGTGCCCCTGAGCTGGCCGACCTGATAGGCCGCCTTGAGGGTGGCAAGTCCCGACAGGTCGGTACCGGCGCCGATGTCGCTGGCAAGCGTCAGATTCAGCCCCTGGGCCCGGGCGCCGGCCCGGTCGAACAGGCCGCTGCCGAGAAACAGGTTGGAGCTGGGACAGAAGGCGATGTTGGCGCCGCGCTCGGCCAGTCGGGTACGCATCTCGTCGTCCAGGTGGATGCCGTGGGCAAAGGTGCTGCGCGGCCCCACCAGCCCGGATTCCTCGTAGACCGCCAGGTAGTCGCGGCTGCCCGGAAACAGCTCGGCCACCCAGTCGAGCTCGCCCAGGTTCTCCGACAGGTGGGTCTGCAGCCACAGGCTCGGATCATTGCGCAGAAGGCCTCCGGCGGCGTCGAGCTGGGCGCGGGTGGAGGTAGGCGCGAAGCGCGGGGTGACGCTGTAGCCGAGACGCGCGGTGCCGTGCCAGTCACTGATCAGGCGCTCGCTGTCGCGGATGCCGCCGTAGGTGTCGTCGGTGAGCGCGTCGGGGGCATGGCGGTCCATCAGTACCTTGCCGGCCAGCATGCACAGGTCGCGGCGTTGGGCCGCACTGAAGAAGGCGTCGGTCGAGGCCGGATGGCTCGAGCAGAACACCTGGGCGGTGGTGGTGCCTACTCGCATCAGTTCATCGAGGAAGACGTCGGCCATCTGCTCGGCGTGTTCGCGCTGGGCAAAGCGACATTCCTCGGGGAAGGTGTACTCATTGAGCCAGTCGAGCAGCTGACGTCCGTAGGAGGCCATGATCTCGAGCTGCACATAGTGCACATGGCTGTCGATGAAGCCTGGCATCACCAGCTTGTCGCGGTGGTCGATGACGCTGGCGTCGGCGGGCAGATGGGGGGCGAGCTCTGTATAGTCGCCCACCGCCTGAACGACACCCTCGGCCCACCACAGCACGCCGTCGGCGAAGTAGCTGACGCTGCCCTCGAGCGGGGTGTCGCCGTCACCGGGATCGGCGTTGAAGCTGAGGATGCGCGCGCGCATGACCCAGCTCGATGAGCAGGGGCCGCCAGCGGGGCTGGTGGAGGCGCCGGCGGAAGTTCCGGAGAAAGCCTCGGGCGCGGGTGCGGTGCTGGCAGAGGCGTTACGGGTCTCGGTCATGGGGCACTCTTTATCGGGTTGTCGCTTATAGGGTCATCGCGTCATCGCACTATGGCGGTGACGCTGTTGTCAGGGGGCGGCAGGCGCGGCGGCCAGGGAGGCAGACGCCTGGCGCTACCCGGTCAGACGGGTAACGGTCGGGCCAGGACAGGTTCAGGAAAACAGGCGTCGTACCTCTGCGCTTTCCAGGCCGCGCAGCGCGTCGCGACGTGCCCCCTCCGGCCTGGGGCTTGCCAGTGGCAGCAGCTCGGCCAGGGCGGCCAGGGCGACGGCGTAGGGCGTCTTGTCGCCGCCGGAGTCGCCGATCGGGCAGCGCACGGTGTCGATGCGATCGTGCGGGATGCCGGCACGCTCCAGTCGCCCGCGGAAGCTGGCCCACTTGCTGCGCGAGCCGATCAGCCCGATCGAGGCCATGTCGCCGCGCCTGAGCAGTGCCTCGACCAGGGCGTAGTCCTCGGCGTGGTCGTGGGTCAGCACCAGCACGTGGCTGCCGGCAGGCAGCGACTCGGCGCTGGCGTTGCAGTCGTCAAGCCGGTGGTGATGCTGGCCTGGGGCCGGGTCGAGCCCGCTGAAGGCGTCCTCGCGGCTATCGTACCAGTCGAGTCGCCAGCCAAGCGGCGCCGCCAATGAGGCCACCGCGCGGCCCACGTGGCCGGCGCCGAACAGCGCCAGGCGCGTGGCCGTACCGAGATCCGTTTCCAGCAGCACATTGACGAAGCCGCCGCAGCACTGGCCACTGCGGCCGCCCAGCGAAAAGGCCTCCAGGCTGAGGCCGGCCTCGCCGCGCTCGAGGCGTTCCCGGGCGCAGGCGATCAGCTGCCATTCGAAGGTGCCGCCGCCCAGGGTGTCGATGATGGCGTCGGCGGTGATCACCATCCTGGCGCCAGGCTCACGTGGGGTAGACCCCTGGCTGGTCACCTGGGTGGCCAGCACATGGGGCAGGCCGGCGCGTCGGAGGCGGGCCAGGGCGTCGTACCAGCGCTCGCCGCTCATGGGGTGCCCCCTGCGCGACTCTCGTGTAGCTTTCGTGCCTGGCGTGCCGCCGCCATGACCCGCTCAGGTGTCGCCGGGGTGTCCAGCCGTACCGCCTGGCGGTAGTCGGTGAGGCTCGCCAGGGCGTCGCGCAGCGCGCACCACACCGACATCCCCAGCATGAAGGGCGGCTCACCGACCGCCTTGGAGCGGTAGATGCTGGCCATGGAGTTGGGGTGGCCCTGCATCAGCTCGACGTTGAAGGTGGCCGGCAGATCGCCGTAGGCGGGGATCTTGTAGGTGGCCGGGCCGAACGAGGTCAACTGGCCCCGCTCGTTCCACTTCAGTTCCTCGCTGGTCAGCCACCCCATGCCCTGGATAAAGCCGCCTTCCACCTGGCCCACGTCGATGGCCGGATTGAGCGAGTCGCCCACGTCGTGGAGGATGTCGACCCTATCCACCTGATACTCGCCGGTGAGGGTGTCCAGTGCCACCTCGGCGACGGCGGCGCCATAGGCGAAGTAGTAGAAGGGGCGTCCGCTGCCGCTGGCCCGGTCGTAGTGGATCAACGGCGTTGCGTAGAAGCCTTTCTCGGACAGCGACACCCGACCCAGGTAGGCGTCCTGGATGAGCTCGCCCCAGGCGATACGTCGTTCGCTGCCACCGATGCCGGCGATCAGTTCGCCCTGTTCCAGACGCATGTCCTGACGGTCGAGCTGGTAGCGCTCGGCGGCGAAGTCGAACAGCCGCGACTTCAGCTTGCTGGCCGCGTCGCGGGCCGCCTGGCCGTTCAGGTCGGCCCCGCTGGAGGCCGCCGTGGGTGAGGTGTTGGGCACCTTGTCGGTACGGCTGGCGCTGATGCGTACCGCTTCGAGATCGAGCCCCAGCTCGCGGGCGACCACCTGGCACACCTTGGTGTGCAGGCCCTGGCCCATCTCGATGCCGCCGTGATTGATCATCACGCTGCCGTCGGTGTAGACGTGCAGCAGGGCACCGGCCTGGTTGAGGTGCTGGGCGGTGAAGGAGATGCCGAACTTCACCGGGGTCAGCGCCAGGCCCCTGCGGATGACCGGGCTGTCGGCGTTGAACTCGGTGATCGCCTGGCGCCGGGACCAGTAGTCGCTCGAGGTCTCGAGCCGCTCGATCAGGTCATGCAGCAGCGTGATCTGGTCCACCGTCTGGCCATAGTGGGTCTGGTCGCGGCCTTGGCGATACAGGTTGCGCTTGCGCACCGTCAGCGGGTCCTCTCCCACGCGGCGGGCGATGTCCTCCATGGCGGCTTCGATCACCATCATCCCCTGGGGACCACCGAAGCCACGAAAGGCGGTGTTTGACGCGGTGCTGGTACGGGCGCGATGACCGGTGACCCGAGCCTGGCCCAGCGAATAGGCGTTGTCGGCGTGGAACATGGCGCGGTCGACGATGGCTTCGGACAGATCCGGCGAGTAGCCGCAGTCGCCGATGACGGTGATGTCACCGCCCTGGATCACGCCCTGTTCATCGACACCGAGACGATAGCGGTTGTGGAAGGGGTGGCGCTTGCCGGTGACCTTCATGTCCTCGGCCCGGGGCAGGCGAACACGGCAGCTCTTGCCGGTGCGTCGGGCGATCAGGGCCGCCAGGCAGGCCCAGGGCGAGGCCTGGGTCTCCTTGCCGCCGAAGCCGCCACCCATGCGGCGCACCTCCACGGTGACCGCGTGGAAGGGGATGCCCAGCACCTCGGCGATCAGCTTCTGGGTCTCGCTGGGGTGCTGATTGGAGGTGTGGACCATCACGCCTTCGTCTTCGGTGGGGTGGACCACGCAGGCCTGCCCCTCCAGATAGAAGTGCTCCTGGCCACCGACGAACTGCTCGTCCTCGATGACGTGTGTCGCGCCGGCCAGGGCGGCCTCCCAGTCACCGCTCTGCTGGCGGTGGGTCGGGCGCACCACGTCGCCGGCCTCGGCGGCGGCCACTGGGTCGAGGCTCGCCTCGACCTCATCGATCTCCAGGCGCGCCTTCTTGACCGCCTGACGCGCCGCACGATGGCTGGTGGCGGCGACGCAGAAGATCACCTGGCCGGCGTAGAGTACCTCGCCGTCGGCCATGATCGGATCGCCGGGAAAGACCGGGCCGATATCCGTGTGGCCCGGGACGTCGGCGACGCTGATCACGTCGACCACGCTCGGGGCGCTGCGCACGGCGGACAGGTCCAGCCCGGTGATGCGTCCGCTGGCGACCGGCGAGAGTCCCACCGCCAGGTGCAGCGCGTCCGCCGGCAGCGCCAGGTCGTCGATGTAGGCGGCGCGCCCGGTGACGTGCTTGACCGCGCTTTCGTGGCGAGCGGCGCTGCCCGAGAAGCCCTTGGCCGCCGGCGCGTGGCGGGGAGTATCGGCAGTATCGCTGGCCGCGGAGGCAGGTGTGGTCAGATCAGTGAGCGTACGCATGGAGCATCACCTCCTGGGTCGGGTGCTGAGAGTCCTGGGATGCCGCGTCGGCGACGACCAGGCGCAGGCGTTCGATCAGTGCAGCGGCGGCGTGCCGACGATAGTCGCTGCTGCCACGCACATCGCTCATGGGCTGAAAGTCTTCGGCCAGCGCATCGATGGCGGCGGCGAACCGCTCGGGTGAAGGGGCATGGCCTTCCAGTGCCGCCTCGGCGCCGGTTGCCCGGGCCGGGATCGCGGCCATGCCGCCGAAGGCCAGGCGGACCTCGGCCAGGGCGCCGTCCTTCAGGGCCCAGCTAAAGGCACCGAGTACCGCCGAGATGTCGTCCTCACGCCGTTTTGACAGTTTCCAGACCTTGAGCTGGCGGTCAGCTGCCAGCGTCGGCAGGAAGATCGCTTCCAGGCACTCGTCCGGCGCCAGGGCGGTCTTCTTGTAGTCGATGAAGAAGTCCGCCGCGGCGAGTTCGCGACTGCCGCCGGGTCCGGTCAGGCGCAGGCAGGCGTCGAGTGCCAGCAGTACCGGTGGGGTGTCGCCGATGGGCGAGGCGTTGGCCACGTTGCCACCCAGGGTGCCGCGATTGCGCACCTGACCAGAGCCCAGTCGATGCAGGAGGTGATGGAAGGCGGGATAGCGCTCGGCAAACAGCGGTTCCAGTTGCGTGTAGGTGACGGCGGCGCCGACCCACATCCCTGGTCGACCGCTGGCGTCGTGGCCCGCTTCCAGCACCTTGAGTTGTTCCACCCGGGTGACGTCGATGACCTCGGCGAAGTCCGCCAGATTCTGGGTGACTTCGAGCCAGAGATCGGTGCCGCCGGCCACCAGGCGGGCGTCGGGGTGGCGGGCGCGCAGTTCGACCAGTTCATCGAGGCGGCGCGGCTGGTAGAAGCCGGTGCGGGTAGCAGGCTCTCCCACATTGGTGGCAAGCGTTCGGGCAAGGGCGTCATCATCGAGCCATTCGGGCCGGAAGCCCGGGGTGTCGCCCATGGCCAGGGCGGCGTCGCGGATCGGGCGATAGCCGGTGCAGCGACACAGGTTGCCACCCAGCGCCGCTTCCAGTCGCTCAGGCGTC
This sequence comes from Halomonas sp. MMSF_3323, assembly GCF_030733595.1. Taxonomy (NCBI): domain Bacteria; kingdom Pseudomonadati; phylum Pseudomonadota; class Gammaproteobacteria; order Oceanospirillales; family Halomonadaceae; genus Halomonas; species Halomonas sp. MMSF_3323. Next base: position 120,490 of record NZ_JASHIT010000006.1, read on the forward strand.
AGTGGCGCGGGCCGCGTGCGGTCATCCTCATGAAGGGTGAACAGCGACATGACGATACCCGGGGTGCAGAAGCCGCATTGGCTACCGTGGTGTTCCACCATGGCGGTCTGGCAAGGATGCAGCTCGTCCCCCCGGGACAACCCCTCGACGGTGACCAGGTGGCGTCCATTGAGCTGGTGGGCCGGCATGATGCAGGCGTTGGCGCTGTGATAGCGCAGGTTGCCGTCGGCATCGGGCTCGCCGATCGCCACGGTGCAGGCACCGCAGTCGCCGGAGGCGCAGCCTTCCTTGGTGCCGGTCTGGTTGAGGCGCTCGCGCAGCAGGTCGAGCACGCTGAGGTGGGCCTCGGCGTCGACGCGCCGTGGCCGCCCGTTGAGGAAGAACTCGATCATGGTCAGGTCCGCTTATGTTGTCGTTGTCGTCGTTGATGTCCTGGTCGATGTCCTGGTTGCAGACTGAGCCGAGTGGTTGTCAGCGAGTCGGTACCAAGGGGCATCGCCATGGCAAGGGGGTAACTTCATTCTTGACCAATCGGTCAGCTTCTTCAAGTCACGCCGTCGAGTTTTTTTCGGTGCCCGCCGCGTGTTCCTGTCGGCGACCACGGCAGAGGCCTAAAAAGCTGCCCGTCACAGGCGCTGTCGCGCCAGGTTAGCCGCTTTGCCCAATTGCCAGAGCGGTGGGGTTCAGGCACTCTTTTCCTCCTTGCCGACCCACCTGCAACCGGCGGTGGCGGGCGATTCGACGACCGGGATAACCATGGGCTCACAGCTTGATGACACGGCGCTGAAGGCGCCGCTGGAGGCGGAGGCTGGTGCCATTCGCCAGCGTAACGAACGCGACATACTCGACGCCGCCGAGCGAGTGTTTTCGCGTCACGGCTATCGGGGCGCCAGCCTGAAGCTGATTGCCGAGGAAGCCGGGCTGCCCAAGTCCAATGTGCTCTACTACATGGGCAGCAAGAAGGCGCTGTACGTTCGCCTGCTGGAAGGGGTGATGGAGCGCTGGAACATGATGCTCGACGATATCTCGGTGGATGATGATCCCGCCGAGGTGCTCAGTGCCTTTATCCGCTCGAAGATGGAGATGTCTCGACGCCACCCCGAGGCCTCGCGCCTGTTTGCTGGCGAGATCCTTCAGGGCGCTCCCTTTCTGCAGGACTATCTGCGTGGCGAGCTGCGCGACTGGGTCGAAAGCCGTGCCGAGGTGTTTCGTCAGTGGGCCGAGCGCGGCCTGATGGACCCGGTGGACCCGGTATCGCTGATCTTCCTGATCTGGTCGGCGACCCAGCACTACGCAGACTTTCAAAGCCAGGTCGCCGGCATCACCGGCCACGACGACTTCACCGACGAAGATATGCAGCGTGTCACCGACTTTCTGACTCAGGTGGTATTGAAGGGCTGCGGGGTGGTGTCTTCCTCCAACAGCTAGTGCTGTCTGGCCGCTAGCAACTTGCCCCGGCGGCGGGCGCCCCGGGGCTCGCGCGCTTTTATTGCGCCGTCACCAGCATGATCGCGGACAGTACCGCGGACACCCACATGGCGGGTTTGATCTCGGTGAACTTGCCGGTGGCCAGCTTGATCAGCACGAAGCTCATGAAGCCGAAGGCGATGCCCAGGGTGATCGAGTAGGTCAACGGCATCAGGATGATCGCCAGAAAGGCCGGAAAGGCCTCCTCGAAGCGTGCCCAGTCGATCTTGCCCACCGGGGCCATCATGAACAGGCCGACCAGCACCAGCGCCGGCGAGGTGGCGATGCCCGGCACCAGCGACAGCAGCGGCGACAGGAACAGAAACGGCAGGAACAGCAGCGCGATCACCAGCGCGGTCAGGCCGGTGCGCCCGCCCTGGGCGACCCCTGCGCCGGACTCGATAAAGGTCTGGGCGGCGCTGGTGCCCAGCGGAGCGGCGATCATCGAGGCGAAGGCGTCCACCGTCATCGAGCGCTTGAGATTGCGCGGGTTGCCCTTGGCATCCTTGAGTCCCGCGGATTCCGACAGCGCCATGAAGCACGACAGCGCATCGAAGAAGTTGGTGAACAGCATCACGAAGATAAAGGGCAGGTAGGCGACCTTGAGAGCCCCCAGCACGTCGACCTGGCCCAGCGCCGAGAAGTCCGGCCAGGCGGCCAGTCCCTGCCATGCCACGACCACCTCGTCACCCCACAGACGCCCCATCGGTGCGGCCAGCAGGGTGGTGGTGGCGATGCCGAGGATCAGGGCACCGTTGAAGCCGCGAATGACCAGTACTGCGGTCACGATCAGCCCGATGAAGAAGGTGGCGAGACTTGCGTCCAGGCTGCCCAGGCTGACCAGGGTGGCGGGGCTTGCCACGATGAAGCCGGCGTTCTTGAGACCGATAAAGGTGATGAACAGGCCGATACCGCAGGTGATGGCGTAGCGCAGCGACGGCGGAATGGCGTCGATGATCGCCTCGCGGACGTTGAACATGGCCAGTACGGCGAACATCACACCGGACCAGAACACGCATCCGAGTGCGACCTCCCAGGACAGACCCGCCCCCAGTACCAGGGTGTAGGTGAACAGGGCGTTCATGCCCATGCCGGGCGCCACCAGGATGGGGTTTCGCGCGTACAGCGCCATGGCCAGGCTGCTCAGAAAGCTGATGACCACCGTAGCCGACAGCGCCGCTGAGAAGGGAATGCCGGCGTCCGACAATACCGCCGGATTGACCACGATGATGTACATGCCCGCCAGAAAGGTGGCGATCCCGGCCAGCAGTTCGGTCTTCAGCGAACTGCCCCGGCGGCTGACGTTGAAGTAGCGATCCAGCCAGGCAAGCCGGCCGACGGCGTCCTGGTTGGTTTGATCCGCAGTACCGTCGTCGCCGTCAGGGCGACTCGCGCTGGCTGCCGGATGACGGTCGCGCGGTGAAAGCGTGGACGTGGTCTCGCTCATCTCAGGGTCCTCTTGTCGTTGTAGTGGCCGCTGTCGATTGTCTGGGTGATGCCGCGACGGGCGTCGCGCTAAAAAACCTGACCTTTTGGTCAGCTTGAAGAGCGTAGACAAAAACGTCATCTACTGGCAACAAAATGTTGTTTCTAGTGTATACAAATTAGGCCTCGGGCGGGGTCGCTGCCGCCGGGCCCTGGGGGAACGGCGTGCTATCATCGGCGGCGCATTGCTGCCTTGCTTGTGCAGGCCAGTGCAGCCCAGTTCAGTCCCGTCCCGTCCCGCCCGAGGAGCCCCCGAGCCGATGTCTTCACCGCCCAGCCTGCCCATCGATGCCCGACTGCCTCAGCTCACCGCAGCGCTTGAACAGCACAACCGGGCGCTGCTGGTGGCCGAGCCCGGGGCCGGCAAGACCACTCGGGTACCGCTGGCCCTGCTGGACTGTGACTGGTGCGGTGGCGACGATGGTCGCGGGCGTCTGCTGCTGCTGGAGCCTCGTCGGGTGGCGGCGCGTCTGGCGGCGGGCCACATGGCCGAGTTGCTGGGCGAGCGGCCGGGCGAGACGGTGGGATATCGCATGCGTGGCGAGAGCCGCGTCGGCCCGACGACTCGCCTCGAAGTCGTCACCCAGGGCGTGCTGTCGCGCATGCTGCAGCATGACCCCATGCTGGAGGGCGTCACCGGCATCCTCTTCGACGAGTTCCATGAACGCAGTCTGGAGGCCGACCTGGGGCTGGCGCTGGCCCTCGACGTCCAGCAGGGGCTGCGCGAGGACCTGCGCCTGGTGGTGATGTCCGCCACCCTGGACGTGGCCGCCATGCAAGGCGTGCTGGGGCAGGACGTGGCGGTGATCGAGTGCCCGGGGCGGCAGTATCCGGTCCAGACGCTGTATCGGCCGCTGTCCCAGCGCGCCTCTGCAGAGGAGCAGCAGGGCCGGGTGGTCATGGAGGCGCTGCAGGCGTCCGATCCTGTGTCCCATGGCGGGGATGACGATGCCAGGGGTGGTGGTGATCCTGTTGGCGACGTGCTGGTGATCCTGCCTGGCGTTGCCGAAATCGAACGTCTCGGGCGCTGGCTGGGCGAGCGGCTGGAGGATATCGCGATACTGCCGCTGCATGGACGCTTGCCGCTCGAGCAGCAGCGCGCTGCCCTTCGTCCTGACCCGAATGGCCGGCGTCGGGTGGTGCTGGCCACCGCCATCGCCGAGTCCAGTGTCACCGTGGATGGCGTGCGCAGCGTGGTCGATGCAGGACTGGAGCGGGTGCCGGTGTTCAGCCCGCGTACCGGGCTTTCGCGTCTCGAGACCCGCCGTGTCAACCGAGCCAGCGCCGATCAGCGGCGTGGGCGGGCAGGGCGCCAGGGGCCTGGACGCTGCTATCGGCTGTGGGCGGAAGAGCAGCCGCTGCCGCCCCACGCCGAGCCGGAGATACACCAGGCAGACCTGTCCGGCCTGGCCTTTGAACTCGCGCGCTGGGGCGTCAAGGACGCGTCCGCGCTTGCCTGGGTGACTTCTCCAGGGACAGCGGCCCTGGACAGCGGGCGTCGGCTGTTGCAGTCCCTCGGGCTGGTCGAGCCTGATGGCGGCTTGAGTTCGCTGGGCCGGGCAGCCGGACGCTGGCCGGTGCATCCCCGGCTCGCCGCCATGCTGGAGCGAGCCAGCCGCGCCGGCGAGGCGTCGCTGGCCCTGGCCTGCGCCCTGTCCGCCTGGCTCGAGGGTCGTCAGGGCGCCTCGCGGGAGCCAGATCTGGAGCGGGTGTTCGTACCGCTGTTGTCGTCGCCGAGGCCAGACCCTGCCTGGCAGCGGGAGGCCCGGCGACTGTGCAAGCGCGCCGGGGTGGCGCTGGACAAGGCCCATGGGGGTGAGTCCCGTGCAAGCGAGCCGGGCGCCTCAATAACCTTGGGCGAGCTTCTGCTCTGCGCCTACCCCGATCGTGTCGCTCAGCACCTTTCGCCCGGACGCTTTCGCCTGCGTGGCGGTGGCCTGGTGACGCTGGCAAGCGATCACCCCCTGGCCCACGCGCCCCTGCTGGTCGCGGTGGACCTGGACGGTCGCCAGCGTGAGGCCCGGCTGTACCGTGGCGTACGGATCGAGGAGGCGGCGCTGCTGGCGCATTTTCCTGAACTTGGCGACTGGACCGAGCGGGTCGCCTGGAACGCATCGGCGGGGCGCTTGGAAGGCGAGCGGGTACGCGCCCTCGATGCCGTGGTGCTGGAGCGCAAGCCCCTGGCAGGACCGCCGAGTCGAGAGGCGAGGCATAGGGCGCTGCTCGACGCCCTGGGGCAGCGCGAGGCGCTGCCGCTGGACGAGGCGGCAGAACAGCTCAGAAGACGGGTAGCGCTGTTGCGACGGGCGCATGATCCCCAGTGGCCGGAGCTTGACGACGCCAGCCTGATGGCCGAGCTCGAGGACTGGCTCGGTCCGCATCTGGACGGCCTGTCGCGGCTCGATCAGGTGCTGGCGCTGCCCTGGGAACGGCTGTTGCGCGAACGTCTGCCGTGGCCGTTGGCGGGCAAGCTGGACGAGCTGGCACCGCGACGGCTGGCGCTGCCAAGCGGTGACAGCGCGGCCTTGCGCTATGAGCGTGAGGTCGACGACGGCGACGAGCACGGCACGCGTATCGTGCCGGTGCTGGCCGCCAAATTGCAGGCCCTGTTCGGTTGCGAGGCCACACCGCATATCGTCGACGGGCGGGTGCCGGTACGCCTGGAATTGCTGTCCCCGGCGCGGCGTCCGCTGGCGACGACCATGGACCTTCGAAGCTTCTGGCACAACGTCTACCCCGAGGTGCGCAAGGAGAACCGCGGCCGCTACCCCAAGCACCCCTGGCCAGAAGATCCGCTTGCCGCCGAGGCGACCATGCGCACCAAGCGGCGCGGGCGCTGAGCGGGACATATCGCCCGGGAGATTGTCCCCGGCCGGGAACCGGCGTTGACAGCCACGAAGGAGGGGGCGACCATCGCCAGCCTTGTCAGGCTCCTGGAAGAATCACGCTCATGGGAAAGACCCTTACGCCGGAACAACTGCAGGCGCTGGTCGAGAGGCTGGATCGCGAGGCTCGTCAGGCTGGCGAGTGGGGCCAGGTGGCAAGCTATATCCCCGAACTTGCCTGTGTTGATCCCCGCCAGTTCGCCATCAGTGTGTGCACCGTGGATGGACAGGAGTTTCATGCCGGCGACGCCGCCAAGGCCTTTTCGATCCAGAGCGTGTCGAAGGTCTTCACCCTGGCGCTGGCGCTGGGGCGCCACGGCGATGGCCTGTGGCAGCGGGTCGGGCGCGAGCCATCGGGCCGGGCCTTCAACTCCATCGTCCAGCTGGAGGTGGAAGACGGCATTCCCCGCAATCCCTTCATCAACGCCGGGGCGATTGTCACCACCGACGCGGTGCTCGGGTGCAATGCGCCACGCGACACCCTCGGCGAGATTCTGCGCTTTCTGCGCGAGGCCTCCGGCGACGAGGACATCCACATCAACGAGCAGGTGGCGCGCTCCGAGCATGCCACCGGGGATCGCAACTTCTCCCTGGCCTACTTCCTGCGTTCCTGCGGCAACCTGACCAACGACTGTGACCGGGTGCTGGGCACCTACTTCCATCACTGCGCCATCGAGATGTCCACCGCCCAGCTCGCCAGGGCCACACGCTTTCTGTGTGGTGGCTTCGAGGGCCAGCGCATGATCGGGCTCGAGCGGGTACGGGCGATCAATGCGTTGATGATGACCTGCGGCCACTACGATGGCTCGGGGGACTTCGCCTATCGGGTCGGCTTCCCGGGCAAGAGCGGTGTCGGGGGCGGGATCATGGCGGTGGTACCCAACGTGGCCTCGATCGCGGTGTGGTCGCCGGGCCTGGATCGCTACGGCAATTCGCTCAAGGGCACCGCCGCCCTGGAAGGGCTTTCCAAGGCCACAGGCTGGTCGGTATTTGCGTGAGGCCGGTACAGGTCGGCAGTCTGTTTAAAGCGTTGCCACCCACGTCGGGTGTTCGTACAAGGCCCGCGCTGTGGCAAAGCGCAAGGTAGATAAGAGGAGAGCCGCACCTTGACTACAACGTCATCCACCCGCTGCCCCTGCGGCAGTGGCCTGGTCCTCGAGCACTGCTGTGGTCTGCTGCACCAGGGCGAGAACGCAGGTTCGCCTGAGGCGCTGATGCGCTCGCGCTTTGCGGCCTTCGCCCTCGGGCTCGAGGACTACCTGCGCCATAGCTGGCACCCGGACAGTTGCCCGGCGCAACTGGGCGGTGACGACGATACCCGCTGGAAGCGTCTCGAGATTCTCGATAGCGGTGAAACAGGCGATCAGGGCTGGGTGCAGTTTCGTGCGACCTTTGCCGAGGACACGCCAGGGCGGCAGCGCTGGGGCGTGCTGGAAGAGCGCTCGCGCTTTGTGCGCCACCAGGGGCGCTGGGTCTATCTGGATGGCGAGGCCAGGGTGTCTCGACTCAAGCCGGGACGCAACGATCCCTGTCCCTGTGGCAGTGCGCGCAAGTTCAAGCAGTGCTGCGCCTGACCCGTCGCCGGCCACTTCAGGGGCGTCGGCGCACGTTTCAAGTGGCATCGAAGTGAATCACGGTTGTACACGATAAAGGCCGCCCCTAGGGGCGGCCTTTGTGCAGGCGTCTGCGCTTCTTACATGGCGCTCCCGGGCAGGAGGCGCGCTCAGGGACAAGGCGCCTTGATGCCAGGGTCGGGCACGCCAGCGGCGCGCCCGGGACGGCATCAGTCCTTGAGCATCGGCAGGTCGAGGCCGTTGTCGCGGGCACACTGCCTGGCGATGTCGTAGCCGGCGTCGGCATGGCGCATCACGCCGCTGGCCGGGTCGTTGCGCAGGACGCGGGCCAGGCGGGCATCGGCCTCGTCGGTACCGTCGGCGACGATGACCACACCGGCGTGCTGGGAGAAGCCCATGCCGACACCCCCGCCGTGGTGCAGTGAGACCCAGGTAGCGCCGCCTGCGGTGTTGGCGAGGGCGTTGAGCAGCGGCCAGTCGGACACGGCGTCGCTGCCGTCCAGCATGGACTCTGTCTCGCGGTTGGGGCTGGCCACGGAACCGGAGTCGAGGTGGTCACGGCCGATGACGATGGGCGCCTTGAGTTCGCCGTTCTTGACCATCTCGTTGAAGGCGCGGCCGAGGCGCGCGCGATCCTTCAGGCCGACCCAGCAGATACGCGCCGGCAGGCCCTGGAAGCTGATGCGCTCCTTGGCCATGTCGAGCCAGTGGTGCAGGTGCTCGTCGTCGGGGATCAGCTCCTTGACCTTGGCGTCGGTCTTGTAGATGTCCTCCGGATCGCCGGACAGCGCCACCCAGCGGAACGGGCCGATGCCCTGGCAGAACAGCGGACGAATGTAGGCCGGGACGAAGCCGGGGAAGTCGAAGGCATTCTCGACGCCTTCTTCCTGGGCCATCTGGCGGATGTTGTTGCCGTAGTCGAAGGTGGGCACGCCCATCTTCTGGAACTCGAGCATGGCGCGCACATGCACCGCCATGGACGCCTTGGCGGCCTTGACCACTGTGTCGGGCTCGCTCTTGGCGCGGGCCACGTACTCGTCCCAGGTCCAGCCAGAGGGCAGGTAGCCGTGCAGCGGATCGTGGGCACTGGTCTGGTCGGTGACCATGTCCGGCTTGACGCCGCGCTTGACCAGTTCCGGCAGGACGTCGGCGGCGTTGGCGCAAAGACCGATGGAGATGGCCTTGCCTTCACTGGTGTAGCGCGCAAGACGCTCGAGCGCGTCGTCCAGGTCGTTGGCCTGCTCGTCCAAATAGCGGGTACGCAGACGGAAGTCGATGCTCGTCTGCTGGCACTCGATGTTCAGCGAGCAGGCGCCGGCCAGGGTCGCCGCCAGCGGCTGGGCGCCGCCCATGCCGCCGAGGCCGGCGGTCAGTACCCAGCGGCCCTTGAGGTCGCCGTTGAAGTGCTGACGGCCAGCCTCGACGAAGGTCTCGTAGGTGCCCTGGACGATGCCCTGGGAGCCGATGTAGATCCAGGACCCGGCGGTCATCTGGCCGTACATCATCAGTCCCTTCTTGTCGAGCTCGTTGAAGTGCTCCCAGTTGGCCCAGGCCGGCACCAGGTTGGAGTTGGCGATCAGTACCCGCGGCGCGTCCTTGTGGGTCGGGATCACCGCTACCGGCTTGCCGGACTGGATCAGCAGGGTCTGGTCGTCCTCCAGGCGCTTGAGCACCTCGACGATCTTGTCGAAGCATTCCCAGGTGCGGGCAGCGCGACCGATGCCGCCGTACACCACCAGATCCTCGGGACGCTCGGCGACGTCAGGGTGGAGGTTGTTCATCAGCATGCGCAGGGCGGCTTCGGTCAGCCAGCTCTTGCACGACAGCTCGGTGCCGGTGGGGGCGGCGATCTTGCGCGAAGGATCGTGGCGGTCGTTCAGCGAGGGCGTGATCTGGTTCATGTCGGTACCTGTAGTGAAAGGGAATAAAAGGCTCGGTCAGGCGTTGGACCGGGTCAGTTGATGCACCAGGCGGGCGGCGAGACGCGCCGTACGTTGGTCGATGTCATACGCCGGGTTGACCTCGGCGATGTCGATCAGGCGGAGCTTGCGCGAGCGACGCAGGAACTCGAGGATCGGCTCGAAGTGGGTCAGGATCACGCCCCGCGAGGCGGGAGCGCTGACGCCAGGGGCATCGCTTGCAGGGAAGACATCCATGTCGATGGTCAGGTAGACGTGATCGCAGTCGGCTACCAGACGCTGCACGTCGCGCTTGATGTACGCGATGCGGCTATCGCGAAACTCGCGATCCTCGACCACCAGCGACTTGAGCCGCTTGGCGGTGTGAAACAGGGCACGGGTGTTGGCCGCCTGGCTGACTCCGAGACAGGCGTAGCGGAACGGCCAGCGACGCCTGGCGCAGTCGGCGGCGATCTGGGCGAAGGGCGTGCCGGAAGACGTCTGTTCGCTGGGGTCGCGCAGGTCGAAGTGGGCGTCCAGGTTGATGATCGCCACGGTGGGCCTGCGGTGGCCCTTGTCCAGATGCTCGGAGAGGCCGCGCCAGCTGGCGTAGGCGACTTCGTGACCGCCGCCCAGTACCACCGGCTGGTGGCCCTGGTCGAGGATCTCGGTCACCCGCGCGCCCAGCGCCTCCTGGGCATCTTCCAGGCCATTGCCGACACAGTGCACATCGCCGGCATCGTAGGCCGGGGCGTCGCGGTGCCAGGCCATGGGGGCGAGGGCACGGCGAATGGCGGCGGGGCCATCGGCGGCGCCCACCCGCCCCTTGTTGCGGGCGACACCGGCATCACTGGCAAAGCCCGTCACCACGACGCCAGGCTCGGCGCCGGAGCGGTAGGCGGCGATGCGCTGGTGCCAGCGCTCGCTGTTGGGCTCGGGGTCGGTACGCCCCTGCCAGATACCCATGTCCGGTTCGGTCAACGGCGCGGTGGGAGACGAGGGGGAAGCGAGCTGCTCATCCATGGGTCAATACGCCCTCCAGCAGGCGATGCTTGAGCCGTCCCGGCTGGACGGCATGGTGTCTGGGTCAGCCGCCGGGGTCATGGATGACCAGGGGGAAGATAGCTGCTCATCCATGGGTCAATACGCCCTCCAGCAGGCGATGCTTGAGTCGTCCCGGCTGGACGGCATAGGCCAGTTCGGCCGGGCTATCGATGTTCCAGACGCAAAGATCGGCGGGAGCGCCGACGGCGATGCGTCCAAGGTCTGGCTGGCCGATGGCCTGGGCGGCGTGGCGGGTCATGCCGGCCAGTGCCTCCTGGGGCGTCAGGCGCAGCAGGGTGCAGGCCATGTTCAGCATCAAGGTCGGCAGCACGATGGGCGAGGTGCCAGGATTGGCGTCCGAGGCCACCGCCATGGCGACACCGGCACGACGCATGGCGTCGATCGGTGGGTGCTGCGTTTCACGCAGGGTGTAGAAGGCGCCGGGCAGCAGGACGCCGACGGTCCCGGCATCGGCCATCGCCGCGATGCCGTCGTCGTCCAGATACTCGATATGGTCGGCGGATAACCCTCGGAACTGGGCCACCAGGGCGGCGCCACCGGACAGTGAAAGCTGCTCGGCGTGGGCCTTGACCGGCAGGTCAAGCGCCCTGGCCGCCTCGAACACGCGCCGGGACTGTTCGCTTGAGAAGGCGATGCGCTCGCAGAACACGTCGACCGCATCGACCAGGCCCTCGGCGTGGGCCGCCGGCAGGATCTGGTTGCACACCAGCTCGATGTAGCCATCGGCGTCGCCTGCATACTCCGGTGGCAGGGCATGGGCGGCCAGCAGGGTGGTAGTGACGCGAACGGGCAGTTGCTCGCCGAGACGTCGCGCCACCCGCAGCATCTTCAGTTCGTCGGCCAGGGTCAGGCCGTAGCCGGACTTGATCTCGACGCTGGTCACGCCGTCCTCGATCATCGACGTGAGACGCTTCGCAGCGGCGTCGAACAGGGCCGATTCGTCGGCTTCCCGGGTCGCCGTAACGGTGCCCAGGATGCCGCCACCGCGACGTGCGATCTCTTCGTAGGAGGCGCCTTGCAGGCGCAGCTCGAATTCGTCGCTGCGCTGCCCGCCGAAGACCAGGTGGGTATGGCAGTCGATCAGGCCCGGCGTCATGACGCCGCCTTGCCCCATGTCGACGGCGTCGCGATGTTGACTCGGGTCAAGGGTCTGCATGGTGCCCAGGGCGCAGATCCGTCCATCCTCGACCGCTACCCAGTGACGCTCGGGCAGGGTGGTCAGTCCGTCGAAGATCGCCAGATCGCGCCACAGCAGGCGCTTGGATTGCTCGGACATGGGGATGCTCCGTGTCGGGTAATGTATATACAAATAATGCCTTCAGGCCGTTTCGTCAAGCCGCCGAGTCGCCAGTGATGCATTGCCCGAACCCTGGTTCGGGCCTGATGGATGGTTGTTGAAACAGCGGCTTGCAGGCGTTTTATGGGCTCGCTTTCAGGTCATGGCGCATCAATAGACCATGGTCGTAGTGCGCGGATAGGCGTGAAATCCCGACGGATTGCTTCGATAAACGTATATACATGGTCGCGGATGCACCAGGCCTGTCCTCTCTGAAGCATCGCCCCGGGGGAGCGCAGGTCGTCTAGGCGCAGTGCACTCCGTCTTGGCCGCGGGATCGTTACCGGCTTTTCTGAACCCCGAGTCGTCGAGGGGCCCGAGAGCGTTTCAGGCACGCGCGGAAGGCGTCGGGTGCCCCATGGGATCGCTCGACAGCATCATGTATATACAGGAAAGTGTGGTTCTGGAGTCCTTGCCGGTTCGTCCGATGCCCTGACCGGCGGCCTGTCTGCGACGCTGCAGGAAAGAGGTCTAGCGGAGCGTGATAACGCCGTTTAACGAACGAATCTGAGGAGAAGTTTGTGGCGTATTAGACCATCGTCTAAAGGCGCTGAGGGGGAGTGCTTTGCCACTATAGCGGTTGAAATGTATATACAAACAAGATGACACTTACGAGTTGGTTCACACTTCGACGAGGTTCCCTTCATGGCGACGACTCCTGGTTCCTCGGTAGGCCAGACACCCCTCGGCCTGCTGTTGTTCAAGCTGTTGGTGCCCAGCGCCATCGGCATCTTCATCTTCTTTGTTCCGGTTGCCTGGGAAGGTCGAACCACGATTCCGCTGGATCATCTGGTGACCGCGGCCCGGGCCGGGCTCGGTGACTGGGCGAGGTTCTACGCCCTGGCGCTGATCATCGCCGGCGCGGCCTATCCGTTGATCAAGGGGGATTGGCGACGCAGTCTCACCGACAAGATCTTCACCGTGCTCAAGCTTCTGGGGGTGGTGGCGGCGCTGTTGACCATGACCACCGCCGGTCCGGCACTGCTGCATCAGCCGGACATGCTGCCCTTTCTCTACGACAAGCTGGTGATTCCGGTGGGGCTGATCGTGCCGATCGGTGCCATCTTCCTGGCGCTGCTGCTGAGCTATGGGCTACTCGAGCTGATCGGCATCCTGGTTCAGCCCGTCATGCGCCCGCTGTGGCGTACCCCGGGTCGAAGCGCCATCGACGCGGTGGCCTCCTTTGTCGGCAGCTACTCGATCGGACTGTTGATCACCAGCCGTGCCTACGCCGGTGGCCAGTACTCGGCCCGAGAAGCGGCCATCATTGCCACCGGTTTCTCTACCGTCTCCGCGCCGTTCATGATCATCGTCGCCAAGACCCTGGGGCTGATGGACTACTGGAACGCCTACTTCTGGATCACCCTGGTGATCACTTTCGTTGTCTCGGCGGTGACCGCGCGGTTGTGGCCGCTGTCAGGCATGGACAACACCGCGACCGACGGCGAACCTGAAGCGCGGAAGGGGGATCGCCTGGCGCTGGCGTGGCGCACCGGTATCAAGGTGGCCGAGCAGGCGCCGCGGCTGGGATCCAGCGTACGCAAGAATCTGACCGAAGGGCTGGTGATGGCGATCAGCATCCTGCCGTCGATCATGTCGGTGGGGCTGCTGGGACTGCTGGTGGCCAAGTACACGCCGGTGTTCGAGTGGCTGGGCTGGCTGTTCTATCCGGTGGTGGCGATCTTCGGCATCGACAATGCCCAGGAACTGGCCCAGGCCAGCGCGGCGGGCCTGGCCGAGATGTTCCTGCCGGCGCTGCTGCTCGGTGGCGACGCGGGAATCGACTTCGTGGCGCGCTTTGCCGCCGGCGTGGTGTCGGTGTCGTCCATCCTGTTCTTCTCGGCGTCCATTCCCTGCGTGCTGGCCACCCGGATTCCCATCACGATATGGCAGATGCTGGTGGTGTGGGCGGTGCGGGTGGCACTCACCCTGGTAATGGCGATCCCGGCGGCCATGCTGCTGCAGTAACCTTGTCGATCGCTGTAGCCGTAAGCACGAGGGCCGGACAATCACTGTCCGGCCCTCGTGCATTGGTGGAGGCTGTGTCCGTCCCTCAGTCCTTCCACGCCGAGCGCAGCTTGTAGCGATCTCCCGGGTGGATCAACACGGCGTAACTGATGAGCAGGTCATTTGACCAGGTGCGCCGCCGCAACTGCAGGCAAGGGAGGGAGGTGGAAATGGCCAGCTCCTCGGCCTGTCGTGTGTCTGCCGAAACGGCCTCGACCACGTGTTCGATATCGGTGATCGGCCAGGTTTGGATCAGCACCTGATGGGGCGTGGTGAGCGTGAAGTCGGCGTCCAGATAGTCGGGCACGTGGCGGGGATTGACGTAGCGCAACTCGAGCTGGATGGGCTCGTCGTTTTCGTGGTGAACGATGCGGGTATGGAAGACCTTGCTGCCTCGCTTGACCCCCAGTTGCAACGCGATGTCCTCACTGGCATCGATCGCTTCGGCACGCTGCACCCTGGCCCGATAGTGATGGCCGCGACCGCGGACCTCTTCGGCGATATTGTGGACCTCCATCAGCGAGGATTCCGCCTTGCGTTCGGTGACGAAGGTTCCCGCCCCCGGCTGGCGGGTAAGGTAGCCACGCTGAACCAGTTCGCGGATGGCCTTGTTGGCGGTCATGCGACTGACGTTGAAGTCGAGCGCCAGCTGCTCCTCACCCGGGATGCGATGGTCGGTGGGCCATTCCCCCCGCTGGATCTTGGCCAGGATGTGCTGTTGAATCTCGAGGTAGCGAGGCGCGGGTCGAGCCATGGGCCGTCCTTGGTGAAGATGAAGGGTATCTTTTGCTAGTGTACCGGGACGATCATCGCTTGGCATCGTTGCGCAAGCCGTTGATGCCAGACGTTACCATGCTTCCGTTATATCCGTTTGGCCATTGCCGCTCTTGTTACTCCCCTTGTTTACCGTGAGGTTTTCCCATGTCCGACGCGAGACTCTCCAGTCCAGCGGCGCTTCGCAATCGCGAGCCCATCCACGCGGTGCTGCGCCAGTGCCTGGGACGCCATGCCCGTGTGCTGGAGCTCGCCAGCGGCAGTGGTGAGCACGGACTCTATATGACGCAGTGCCAGCCGGGCTGGCGATGGCAGCCGAGTGACGTTTCCGAGGCGGCGCTGGCGTCCATCGCTGCCTGGCGCGCGCTTGCAGCAGCAGAAGATAGGCAAGGGGCAGCGGAGGGTGACAGGCAAGGCGAAAGCGAAGCGCAACGGGCAGGGCCTGCTGGGCGAGAGCCGGAGCAAGCGACGCAAGGGGGCGGCAATCTGCTGGCGCCGGTGCGCCGCGACTTGCTGGAGCCCTGGCCGGATGACACCTTTGACGCCCTGGTGGCGATCAATCTGATCCATATCTCGCCGTGGGAAGTGACGCCTGCGCTGATGGCAAAGGCCCAGGTCCACCTCGAGCCAAGCGGCGTGCTGTTGCTGTACGGCCCTTACCGACGTGGTGGTGAGCATACCGCGCCGTCCAATGCGGCCTTCGACGCCGACTTGAGGCGCCGTGACCCGCGCTGGGGCGTGCGGGACCTGGAGCAGGTGACCGAGGTTGCCGCCGAGCACGGCCTGAGCCGGGAGGCCGTCCACGAGCTGCCGGCCAACAATCTGGCGCTGGTGTTCCGTCGGCAGTGATGGCGGAAGCGGATCGACCCCGTCTGCGAGCGGCCGGCCTTTGACAGGCCGGCCGTGTCGTTTCAGGCGTTCTTCTTGAGCCAGCGATGGTAGTCCTCGAGCCCCTCGCGGATATCGGTAAATTGCGGCTCGAAGCCCAGATCCGTGCGCGCGCGGGTGATGTCCAGGGGGCTGCCACGCACCACGAAGGGGCCAGGCCCCAGACGCATGCCGCTGTCGTGGCCGAGCAGGTCGGTGACGCTGTCGACGATGTCCTGATGGGCGATCGGCACACCGCAGGAAATGTTGTAGTGGCGGTGAGGCACGCTGTCGGCATCGAACAGCGCCAGGATGCCCCTCGCGGTGTCCTCGACGTGGGTCCAGTCGGTGGTCTGGTCGCGTCCGTTGTCCGGGTGCACATCGCGTAGCCCTTCGAGTGGCCCGAACATCGCCTGGTAGACCGCGTGCATGTGGGAAGGGCGCTTGCCGGGGCCATACACGAAGAACAGTCGGGCCTGACGGATATCCATGCCGTAGGTCGCCGTGTACTGGTCGCCGTAGAGCTCGCCGGAAATCTTGGTGGCGCCGTAAAGGTCGGTGGCCTTGTAGGGCATGGTCTCGACCTGGGGGCCGGCGGCGTCGCCGTAGACCGCGCCGGAGCTCATGTTGACCACCTTGTCGATGCCCAGCAGTCGGCAGGTCTCGTAGACGTTCAGGGTGCCCATGGCGTTGATCGACAGGTGCTTGAACGGGCGGGTCTGGAAGCTCGGCCCGGCGATCACCGAGACGCCGTGGATGACCCCTTCAAGCTCGTCGCGATAGCGCAGAAAGGTCTCGAACAGGGTGTGGGTGTCGAGCACGTCGACCGCTTCGAAGTGGACGTTGTCGCGCACTTCCTCGAGATAGTCGAGGCCCATGCGGTCGACGTGGGGGGCGGCCATATCGCAGATGATGACCTTCTTGCCCTGGCGGGCGAGCAGGGTGGCGACCCAGGAACCGACGTGGCCGAGGCCACCGGTGATCAGTATAGCCATGGCATGACTCCTATTGAGATAAGCCCGCCGGGCAAGGCCCTGGAGCCTTGCCCGGTCGCGGCGTCATTTGAGCAAGAGGTTGGGGAGGAACATCACGATGGACGGAAACAGCGTGATCACGATCAGCACCGCCACCAGCGGGATGTAGAACGGCAGGGTGGCCCGCACCAGGGTGTTGAAGGGCAGGTCGGTGATCTTCTGGATGGCGAACAGCACCGTGCCCACCGGTGGCGTGATCAGCCCGATCATCAGGTTGAAGATCATCAGCACGCCGAAGTGCACCGGATCGATGCCGTACTGCACCACCACCGGCACCAGCAGCGGCGTCAGCAGAAACAGCGCCGGCACCGAGTCGATGAATAGTCCGATCAGCAGGATGAACAGGCTCAGCAGCAGAAGCAGCAGCATAGGATCGCTGACCGTGGCGAGCAGGAAGTCGGCGACCAGGGCGGTGACCTGGTAGCGTGCCAGGATCCAGCTGTAGAGCGCGCTGCCGGCGATGATCAGCAGCAGCACCGAGGTGTCGATGGCGGTGTCACGCAGGATCTGGACGAACTCGCGCAGGGTGATCGAGCGATAGACGCAGAACGAGATGATCATGCAGTAGAGCAGCGCCACCACCGAGGCCTCGGTGGGGGTGAAAAGCCCCGACAGGATGCCGACCAGGATGATCACTGGCGTCAGCATGGGCAGCAGGCCCCGCGACAGTGCACGGGTGAATTCGGCCATGGTGGCGCGGGCCCGGGTCGGGTAGCCACGACGATGGGAGATCACCGCCACCATCACCATAAGGCCGGCACCCATGAACAGGCCCGGCAGGATGGAGCCGAGAAAGATCGCGGCGATGGAGGCGTTGGCCAGGGCGCCATAGATGACCGCCGGAATGCTGGGCGGGATAATCGGCCCGATGGTGGCGGAACTGGCGGTGACCGCGGCGCTGAAGTCGGTGGGAAAGCCATCGTCTTCCATGGCCTTTATCTCCACCGCGCCAAGCCCGCCAGCATCGGCCACCGCTGAGCCCGACATGCCGGCAAACAGCATGCTCGCCAGCACGTTGACGTGGCCGAGCCCGCCCTTGAGGTGACCCACGGCGCAGCGCGCCACGTCGAACACCCGATCAGAGATGCCGGCGGAGTTCATCAGCCGGCCGATCAGCAGAAAGGCGGGAATCGCCAGCAGGGTGAAGCTGTTGACGCCGTACAGGGTGCGCTGGGCGATCATCTCCAGCGGGATCTCGGCGAAGCCACGGGTGTAGGCCAGCACCGCCGCCGATGAGGCGATCATCGCAAAGGCGACCGGCACCCCCAGCATCAGCAGCACGATCAGGCCGACGAACATGATGGCAAAGATTTCCATGGTGTCTTACTCCTTGGGTTCGTCAGGCAAGGTGGAAGGCTTGCCGCGCAGACGAACGACGAGGTCCTCCACCAGCAGCAGTGCCATCAGGCCGGCAGCGACCAGCTGCATCAGGTACAGGTAGGAAAAGCTCATGTCGAAGGTGCTGGCGAAGATGCCGGCGGTGCGCTCCATCATGTTGAAGGCGCCCCCCATGATCATCAGAAGCACCAGGATGCTGATGGCGTCGGCGGCGACCGCCGCCCAGCGCTGGGCGCCCGCTGGCAGCAGGTCGGTGACGACGGTGATGCGGATGTGTTCCTGGTAGCGCAGCGCCAGCACCGAACCGAGAAAGATCTCCGCCAGGAACAGATAGCGGGAAACCTCGTCGGTCCAGGGCACCGCGACGCCGAGGGCATAGCGTGCGATTACCTGAATGGCCATGACCAGCAGCATCAGGCCGAAGGCACCGACTACCACGGTGGTCAACAACCACCAGAAAGCACCCAGTGCCCGGGACAGGGTAGGAGATGAGGTCATCGGACACTCCGTTGCCCCCGCCGGGTGGCGGGGACTTGACTCAAGGGAGGGAGGCCTCGGTCGGCGAGGCCCCGTGGGACGGTCAGATGCTGTGCCAACCCTCGAGGCAACAACGCCTTCGGGGTTAGCGCCGCCTCGGACTTACTGGATCAGTGACAGCACATAGTCACGAACGGCCGGGTCGTAGTCCTGGGCGATCTCTTCCACGGCGGGGCGCGCGGCCTGGCGGAAGGCGGCGACATCGGGCTCGACCACCTCCATGCCTTCTTCCTTGAGTTTTTCAAACAGCTCCGCCTGACCATCGCTGACCAGTTGATCGCCCCAGGTGGTGGCGTCGTCGATGGCGGACAGGACGATGTCACGGTGTTCGTCGGACAGTTCCTGATAGACGTCTTCGTTCATCAGCCAGTGGAAGAACGAGTAGACGTGCTCGGTGCGGCTGACATAGTCCTGCACCTCGAACAGCTTGCCGGCGTAGATGTTGTCCACCGGGTTTTCCTGCATGTCGATGACGCCGGTCTGCAGCGAGGTGTAGACCTCCGGCCAGGCGATCGGGCTCGGCAGTGCGCCGATCTCGCCCCATACCGCGACCCAGGGCGCGATCTCCGGCACGCGCATGCGCACCTCGCTGACGTCCTCCGGGGTCTTGACCGGGGTCTTTGAGGTCAGGTTGCGGGGGTTGCGTGCCGACAGGCCCACCAGGCGCATGTTGCCCTTGGCGATCAGGCTCTGATTCAGCGCCTCGCCGATCTCGCCTTCGTAGATCTTGCGCGCCTGGTCACTGGAGTCGTAGACGAAGGGCAGGTCGGCGGCGGCAAACTCGGGGGCATACAGGGTCATCGGCATGGAGCCACCGAGGGCGATGGCGTACTCGCCGTAGCTGGCGCCTTCCAGGTGGTCGCGCTCGCCACCGACCTCGGTGCCAAGCAGGGTCACCGTCAGCTCGCCATCGGACTCGCTCTCGATGGTGTCCTTGAGGCGCTCGCCGATCTTGAACATGGCGTGGGACGGGTCGGTGTGGATGGCGATGGCCAGGTCTTCGGCGGCGGCGGTGCCAGCGGCGCCGAGCGAGATGGCGGTGACCAGGGCAAGGGGGGTGAGGCTGCGTGCGTTCATTGTCGTTGTCTCCTCGGGGCGTATCGTCCGACGACGCTATTGCGTCGAGGCGTAGTCGAAAGGTAGCCGACATTGCATGGGTAGCGCTACCATTAAGATGGTAGCGCTACCCATACTTTGGTCTTGGGTTACACTGTGGCCAAAGGAATCTTCGAGGAAGGACGCCAATGGACAGCCAGGAAATTCGCTCACGCAAGCGCCACCGGGGCAAGGGCCGAGTGACCCTGGCCGACGTGGCCCGGCAGGCGGGGGTCGCGCCGATCACCGTATCGCGGGCGCTGAATACGCCGGGGCGAGTCTCCGCCGAGGTCAAGGAGCGTGTTGACGCGGCGGTGGAGGCGCTTGGCTATGTGCCCAACCTGATCGCCGGGGGGCTTGCCGCAGCGGGCACCCGGGTAATCCCGGTGATCGTGCCGTCACTGGCCATCCTGACCTTTATCGAGGTCATCGACGCCATCCAGAAGCGACTGGAGGCGGCGGGCTATCAGATGCTGCTGGCCACCACCGACTGGGATCTGGACCGCGAGGCCAGTCTGGTCGATACGGTGCTCGGCTATTCGCCGTCCGGGGTGATCCTGACCGGTCTGCGCCACCGCCCCCGGGTGATCTCGCGACTCAGGGACTGGGGACGCCCGGTGGTAGAGATCATGGAAGTGGGCGACGACCCCATCGACATGAACGTGGGGGTGGATGGCGTCGCCCTGGGTCACGCTATGGCGTCCCATCTGCTTGAGCAGGGCTATCGGCGTATCGCCTTCGTCGGCTCTCACCTGGGGCATGACTACCGGGCGGCACAGCGCCTGGAGGGCCACCAGCGGGCGCTGGAGGAGGCGGGCGCGGCCTGTGGCGGGGTGCTGGAGTACCACGAGCCGGCGTCCTACGAGGTCGGCGTACGAGCGCTGGAGGATGTGATGGCAATGACACCGCGACCGGACGCCATCCACTGCTCCAACGATATCGTCGCCAGCGGCGTGCTGCTGGCGGCAAGCCGCCAGGGCATCAGGATTCCCGAGGAGCTGGCGGTGGGGGGCTATCTGGGGTTGCCGCTGGCGGAGCACCTGACGCCGAAGCTGACCACCCTGGCGGTGGCCCGTAGCGAGATGGGCACCCAGGCGGCGGAACTGCTGCTCGAGCGTCTGTCCGGCAAGACCCCGGAACGGCCGATCCGGGATCTGGGATTCACCCTGGTGAAGGGCGGCAGCACCTGAGCATCAGCAGGTCCTGGCGAGGCCTGTACCACCGGTGAAATGAGGGAGCAAATCGGGCGATCATTCTTCCGGGATAACGCCCGGTTCACGATACTTGACGCCTTCGTTCTGGCGCTCCTGTTCGGTCTTGTGCTCATCCACCGGGGGAACGCCCCAGACCGTCTCCTTGTGTCCGTCATCGTAGGTGTAGGTGGTGCAGCCGGCGAGGCTTGCCAGCAGCAGGGCGGCGATCATGGCGGCGATCATGGCGCGGCTCGGCAGGCCGATCCTTGCTTGGTGCAGGAAGGCGCGAAGGCCGGGGCGGGCAACGACAGGCAGGCGAAGGGACATGAAGGCTCCGGATGTCAGGGTACGGTGAAGCTGCAAAGGAGTCGCCGATGAAGCGGTCCATCGCCAGTATGGCGCTGTGGCAGCAAAGAAAAAACCGCGGATCCTGGTGACAGCATCCGCGGCTCGCTGGTTGGCGCTAAACCGGCCTTCTCGCCTCCGGCGTCAGGACGAGAGCCACAGGGGCACGTAGACCACCAGCAACAGCACGCCGATCAGCCCCAGCAGGTAGGGCAGGATGGCACGGGTGATACGCTCGAGCGGCAGCTGGGTCACCGAAGAGGCCACGTACAGGTTGATCGCCACAGGGGGTGTGATCATGCCGATCGCCAGCCCCACCACGATGATCAGGCCAAAGTGCACCGGGTCGATGCCGAGCTGGGTCACCAGCGGCAGCAATACCGGTGTCAGGATGATCAGGGCGCTGGCGGTCTCGATGAACACCCCGGTCAGCAGGATCACCGCCACCACCAGCAGCAGGATGACGTAGGGATCGGTGGACAGCGACAGCACCGACTGGGCGATCTGGGCCGGCACCTGGGCGCTGGACAATGTCCAGCTGAGCACCGCCGAGGTGGCGATCACCAGCATGATCACCGAGGTGGTGATCGCCGAGCGGATCATCACGGCGTACACGTCCCGATAGGTCAGGTCGCGATAGACGAACAGCGACACCAGCAGGGCGTAGACCACCGCCACCACCGCCGCCTCGCTGGGGGTGAACACCCCCGAGAAGATCCCGCCGAGGATGATGACCGGCGTCATCAGCCCCCAGCTTGCTGCACGCAGGGTCCGCCAGATGGTCGCCAGCGACAGCGGGCTGCCGTGGGGGTACTGGCGACGGTGGGCCTGGACCAGGGCGATGGCACCGAGGCCAAGACCCATGGCCAGCCCCGGCAGAAAGCCGGCCAGAAACAGGTCCGACACCGACTCCTGGGCGATGACCGCGTAGATGATCATCGGCACCGAGGGTGGGATCACCACGCCGATGGTGCCACTGGCGGCGATCAGACTGGCGGCGGAGGCCGGGTCATAGCCCTTGCGCTTGAGTTCCGGCACCAGGCTCGAGCCCACCGCAGCGGTGGTGG
The DNA here is from genome assembly GCF_030733595.1 of Halomonas sp. MMSF_3323. NCBI lineage: Bacteria > Pseudomonadati > Pseudomonadota > Gammaproteobacteria > Oceanospirillales > Halomonadaceae > Halomonas > Halomonas sp. MMSF_3323. The sequence goes on from NZ_JASHIT010000006.1 coordinate 142,457, forward strand.
CCGCACCGGAGCCTGAGATGGCGGCAAAGAACATCCCGGCCAGTACCGACACCAGCGAAAGCCCGCCCTTGAGAAAGCCGAACAGGCTGTCGGCGAAGTCGACCAGCTTGCGGCTGACCGCGCCCTGGGCCATGAGGTCGCCGGTGAGGATAAACATCGGCACCGCGACCAGGGCGAAGGTGTTTATGCCCTGGAACATCTGTTGGGGCACCACGGCGAGCGGTGTGCCCTGTACCACCAGCGTCACCAGGGTGCTGGCGCCGATGGTGAAGGCGATGGGCACGCCGATCAGCATCAGCACCACGAAGGAGATGAACAGCAACAGCATCACGCCACCTCCTGCGGGCTCGCCGGCGTCTGGCCGGTGAGCTCTCGCACGATCGCCACCAAGGTGGTGAAGGCCATCAAGGCGCCTGCCAGGGGCATCACCGCGTAGACCCAGGTCATCGACAGGCGCAGTGACGCCGACTTCTGGAAACTCTGCAACTGCATGTAGTTCCAGCCGATGATGATCAGCGCCAGCAGAAAGGCCAGCACCACCAGGTGGGCGATGATCCTGGCGACTCGTCCGCCAAGGCCGGGCAGGGCGTCGACCACGAAGGTCACGGCGATATGACGACCGGCGCGGTAGGCCAGGGTAGCGGCCAGGAAGGTGATCCAGACCAGCAGAAAGCGTGCGACCTCTTCGGTCCAGCCCACCGCGGTGAAGGCTACCCGGGAGATGATCTGCAGGGAGATGACGCCGATCAGCGCCGCCATGGCGGCGAACACCACCGGGCGTGTCACGGCGTCGAGTCCCCGCTCAAGGCGTTCGAGCAGGGACAGCACTTACTTGGACTCCCCGGCCTTCAGCGCTTCCTGGATGCGCGGCAGGTAGTCGCCGAACTGCTCGCCGTAGGTCTCGTAGACCGGAGCGACGGCGTCCTGGAAGGCGGCGATGTCGGGGGACTCCTCGATCTGCATGCCGGCTTCCTTGAGTTCGGCAAGCTGTTGCTCGGCCATGGCGGCGTTCTGCTCACGCTCGTACTCGGCGGCTTCCTGGGCGGCGGCCTCGACGACCTCCTGGGCGGCCTCGGGCAGCTTCTGCCAGGACGGCATACCCATGACGAAGATCGCCGGGGCGTAGGTGTGGCGCGACAGCGTCATGTAGTCCTGGGTCTCGTTGAGCTTGAACGAGTGGACCACGTTGATCGGGTTTTCCTGGCCATCGATGGTGCCCTGCTGCATGGCGGTCAGCGCCTCGGTCCAGGCCATCGGCACGGCATTGGCGCCGAGTTCGCGGAAGGTGTCGACGTAGACCGGGTTTTCCATGACGCGGATGCGCAGGCCGTCGATGTCCTCGGGGCTTGCCACCGGGCGCTCGGAGTTGGTCAGGTTGCGGAAACCGCGCTCGGCGTAGGCCAGGCCCTTGAGGTTGACGTCGGCCAGCCTGTCGAGCAGTTCCTGGCCGATGGGGCCGTCGAGTACCGAGTAGGCCTCCTCGGGCGAGGCGAACAGGAACGGCAGTTCGAATACCGCCATGGGCTCGACGAAGTTGGCCACCGGGCCGTTGGTGATCACGCCCATGTCGACGGTGCCGATCTGCATGCCCTCGAGCAGGGTGCGCTCATCACCCAGGGTGGCGTTGGGGAAGATCTCGACGTCGACCTTGCCGTCGGTGCGGGCTTCGACCAGCTCCTCGAACTTGGTAGCGGCGATATGGAAGCCGTCCTGCTCGTTGACCACGTGGGCCAGGCGCAGCTTGACCGGGTCCATGTCGGCGAAGTCGTTGGCCTGGGCGGCGGACGTGGCAAGCGCAGTGGACAGAGCGATGCTGGCGGCCAGGGTGGTCAGGGCAAGGGGGCGGGGCGCGATGTGGCGTGTCATGGGGGTTCCTTGGTGGTGTTCAGCGAAATGGCGTCTTCTCGGCGGGCCGTCACTTTACGATGGTAGCCGCCTAGCGCCTTGTTTTTGTTGAGAGGTTGGAGTGATCTAGCAGCCACGATCATGCCGGAAGCGGCGCCACGCGGTCAATTCGGCTGAGTTGAGGGGGAAGAGCAAAGGATGAGAGCAGGGGAATTACCCTGTGTCGTGGTGTCGGGAACCGCCATGCGGGGAAGGGTTTCAGGCTAGGCGCTGTTCGAAAAGTCGACGAGCGAAGGTTAGACAAGGCAAAAATTGGTGAGAAAGCGCAGTTTACGGGGTGTAAATGAGCATTTTGACCGGGCTGGCGCACCAGCCGATTTTTAACGCCGTATTACCGAGCGCAGGCACTTTTCAGACAAGCCCTAGCCTACTCGCGGAAGAGATCTGCGTGGCTACCTGTCCGGGCCAATTGCAGTTGGTCATCCACGACGCGATACAGCAACAGCCAATCTGGCTCGATATGGGCATCTCGGTAACCCTTCCAGTTTCCCTGCAATGCATGATCCTGGTAGGTATCCGGCAAGGGCGCTTGCTCAAGCAGCAGGCCCAGCAGTCGGCGTAGCTTTTCCATGTCCTTGCCGCGCTTCTGGACCCGCTTTACGTCTCGCTTGAACTGGCTCGAGCGAACTGGGGTCAGCATTAGATGCCTAGATCGTCGAACAGCGCATCCGCACTATCGAAGCGCTTGCCCTTTCCGGCTTCGAGCTCTTCCAGCGCCTTGGTCGTGGTGGCGCTTGGTACCTGCACCGCAAACGGCAGGCGCTTTTCGTCGGCGATCCGCAGCATCAGCAGGCGGATGGCGTCGGACACGGTCAGGCCCATGGCATCGAGGGCGGCGGTGGCGCGCTCTTTGGTCTCGCTGTCGATGCGAGCTCGGACCACGGTATCGGTACCCATGAATGTCTCCTTCTCATTGGTAGCCACTGTGTAGCTACATTGTGGCCTGGCACTGGCAACTTGTCATCAAGGAAGGAGGGCGCCCCGCATCGTCGGTGGGGGGGCGACTACAAGTGATCGGGGTTATGCAACTCGCGCTCATCGCCGGGCGGCGGCGTCCACTGGTAGATCCAGGTCTCCGACAGCGGCTTGCCTTCGCTATCGCGCAGATACAGACGCAGATTGATCGGCTCGGTGCCCTCGTCCGGTGGTACCACATCGAACATGGCCCGGTAGCCCTGGATGGCGTCCAGCGGTCGGGCCGAGGTGATCTCGACGCGCCCGGCGCTGGTCTCGATGACCGGCTCCACCTCGGCCTCGCTTGCGTCATCGAAGGGGAAGGGGCCGCCGCGGAAGTCCACGGCGAAGCGCCAGCTGAAGTACTCGCGACGTTGGCCGACGACGCCACCTAGTCCGGTACGGGTCGCCACGCAGCGCGACAGGCTGGGTTGCTGTGGCGGCAGGTCGTACCAGCTCAGACGATAGGCGTAGCGTAGCTCCTGGCCGGCCTCCACCGGGGCCTTGGGTTGCCAGTAGGCCACGATATTGTCGAAGGTCTCGTCCTTGGCAGGCAGCTCCACCAGGTCCACGCTGCCTTCGCCCCAGCCCTCGGTAGGTTCGACCCACACGCTGGGTCGGCGATCGTAGTAGACCCCATCGTCCTGGTAGTGGTCGAAGTCGTGGTCGCGCTGGGCCAGGCCGAAGCCCTGAACATGGGTGGCGGAATAGGCGTTGTAGCGAAGCTGGGGCGGGTTTACCAGCGGGCGCCACAACCATTCGCCGCTTTCGGTGTGGATCGACAGCCCATCCGAGTCATGGATCTCCGGGCGCCAGTCATAGTTGACGTCACGATCGTTCTCGCCGACCAGGTACATGCTGGTCAGTGGCGCGATGCCCAGACGCTCGATCGTCTTGCGCGGATAGAGGGTCGCGGCCACGTCCATGACCACGCCTTCGACGTCGCGACGAATATCGAAGCGGTAGGCCCCGGTGGTGCTCTCCGACTCGAGCAGGGCGTAGACGATGAGCTTGTCTTCACCCTCGGGCTGTTCGAGCCAGAAGCGGGTGAAATCGGGGAATTCCTCGGGTTCGCTGCCGGCGGTGTCGATAGCCAGGCCCCTGGCCGACATGCCGTACTGCATGCTCTGACTGACCGCACGGAAGTAGCTGGCGCCCAGGAAGGAGGCGATATCGCGCTTGGGGTCCTGATGATGGTGCAGGCGGAAGCCGGCGAAGCCGAGGCGTTCGGATAGCGTATCGGTATCGACCACGCTATCCCCATCGGCATTGGAAAAGTTGAATAGCGCCGGGTCGTAGGCCAGTTCCTGCGCCTGTCCCTGGCTGACCTGGTAGATCCTGACCGGGGTGGTGAAGCCACGACCCAGGTGAAACAGCTGGGCCGTATAGGGCGCGTCGCTGTTGCTCCACAGGGCGTGGTCGGCGCGGTAGCCGATGGCCTGGTAGTCGTCCCAGGAAAGGGACTTGAGCTGGTCGGGCAGTTCGCCTTCGTGATCCTGGTGAGGTTGCCCCGACAGATGGCGGGCGAAGCCTTTCAGCCAGGCGTAGTCGAAGGAGACCTTTTCTCCGGTGGTCATGAGCCGCTGGTCCAGCGCGGCCAGCAGCGGGGAGATTGGCAGGGCGTAGGCGCTGAGGGCGGTGGCCGCCTTGAGGAAGTCACGTCGCTGCATTTCCATCATCCTTGTGGGTCGAGCATGTCGGGTGTCGGGCGACTGCCTGGGTAAGCAGTCGCTACGCCTGGTCGAGCACGTCGAAGGGTACGACTGCCCGAATCGGCAAAGGTTCAGGAAGGGTGCATGAAGGGTCTCAATATTGTTAACAGGCTAACAAAGTGCTAGTCTACGCGGCCGGTCGACGGGGGACGCCTTCGTCAAATACCGAGCGGCTCCGTCACGTGAGCCCGTCAAGTCAGCCCGTCGTGTAACCAAGAGGAATACCATGACCCCCGACCAGCGCTTCAGGTGGATCGTTCGCCTGGCCTTGGGCATGTTCGTCCTGATGTTTGCCTATTTTGTGGTGGCAGATACCTACATGCCGATGACCCCGGAGGCGCGGGTCATGCGCCCGGTGGTGCGTATCGCCCCGGAAGTCAGCGGCCCCGTCGAGCGGGTCCACGTCAGCAATAACGACCATGTCGAGGCGGGTGATCCGTTGTTTCGTATCGACCCCGCGCCCTTCGAGCTGGCGCTTGAGCAGGCGCGACTGGAACGGGAGGCAGCCCGCCAGCAGAACGCGACTTTGAGCGCCAGCATCGCATCGGCCCGCGCCGCCCTCGAAGCGGCCCGCGCCAGGGCCCAGGAGAGCGCCCAGGAGCGCCGGCGAGGTGAGCGCTTGATCAGCCAGAACAGCATCTCGCGCCAGCGCCTTGATGGCCTGGTAGCCACCGACCGTCAGGCCCAGGCCGAGGTCAAGTCCGCCGAGGCCGAAGTGGCGCGCTTGGAGGCCGAACTGGGTGCCGAAGGGGAGGCCAACTTGCGTTTGCGTCAGGCCCGCAACGCCCTGGAGCAGGCCGAGCTCGATCTCGACCACACCCTGGTGCGGGCCCAGCATTCCGGCACGCTGAGCAACCTGCAACTCGAGGTGGGTGACTACGCCACCCAGGGACAGCCAGCGCTGGCGCTGATCACCGATGAGGTCGAACTGATCGCGGATTTCCGCGAGAAGAGCCTGCGCAAGGTCACCGCCGGCGACGAGGCCCGGGTGGTGTTCGACGCCATGCCCGGCCAGGTCTTTGCCGCCCGGGTAGAGAAGCGCGACGCCGGGGTCTACGACGGACAGATCAGCGCCGACGGTAACCTGGCCGACATCCCCACCACCGACCGCTGGCTGCGCGACGCCCAGCGCCTTCGCCTGCACCTTTCGCTGGCCGGGGACGCACCGACGAGTCTACCCACCGGCTCCCGCGCCACGGTGCAGCTGTTTCCCGGGGAGCACCCGCTGGCCCATCCGCTGGGGGCGCTGCAGATTCGGCTGATGTCCTGGCTGCATTATGTTTATTAACCGGCTACCGGCGTCGTTTACCAAGCGGCCACGGGCGTCGTCTACCAAGCAGCTACGGGCGTCGTCTATTAAGCAGCCACCGGCGTCGTCAGGGCAGCAGCAACCGAAGGCCTCGAAGCTCAGCGACAACGGCCTGCGCCAGTGTCTGCGTATCGCGGTGGGGGCCTGGTTCGGCTTTCTGATCAGCCAGCTGATGCACTGGAACTATGGTGTCTTCTTCACCGTCTTTCCGATGTTTCTGCTCGGGATCATTCCGGTGTTCAACGCCCATGTGGTGCGCCAGTTCCTGGGTAACGCCTGCCTCAATGTGGTCGAGATCAGCCTGGTGGTGGGGTTGACCCAGCATCTGCCGGTGGTGATGACGGGACTGGTGTTCCTGATGTTCCTGGGACGCTTCACCCTGATGGCCAGGGGGCCGTTGTTCGTGTTCGGCGCCAACGGCGTGCTGACCCTGAGCATCATGCTGCATTTTGCCAGCTACCCCGACCTCGACCTGTTCGATCTGCTGGCCAGCAACACCGTGGCGAGTTTTCTGGCGGTGGCCATCGCCGCCCTGATGCACTGGCTGTTTCCCGATGTCACGCCGCGACAGCCGCCACCACGTCAGGCCAAGACGGCGGCGCTGAAGCGCCATCAGGCGTTGATCGGGGCGCTGACCGCGACCCTGTCCTTTCTGGTGTTTCAATTGCTCGATCTGCGCGACTCCCTGTCCGCGCAGATGGCGACCATCCTGATCCTGTTTGCCCTCGGCTACCATGGCGCCCGGATGTCGGCCTGGCGTCGTGCCATCGGCACTCTGTTGGGCTGCAACCTGGCACTGGTGCTGCAAATGGTGCTGTTCACCAAGAGCGACCATCTGCTTCTGGTGCTGCTGGCCTACGCCATCGGTCTTTTGCTGTTCGCACGGGAGCACGTCATCGAGAACGCCGGCTCCGGCATCGGCTTCGGCGGGCTGACGACCCTGGGTATCCTGTTTGGCCAGTACCTGAGACCCGATCAGGATCTGGTCGTCGACGCCGTCTATCGGTTCAGCTCGATGTGCGTGGCACTGCTGGTCACCCTGGCGGTGATGGCGGTACTGCATCGGCTGCTGGATCTATGGCCTGCGGCCTCGAGCCGGGAAGCACCGCGCACGAGTTGAGTTTTTTATGCTGCTTGCAATAGAGAAGGGGGCCGTGTCAGCACGGCCCCCATTTTAGCTACTTTACCTACCCGGCTGATCTGGCGATTTTGGTCAGCTTCCTGGCGAAGCTTTGTGGCATAGCTTTCTGCTCTGGTCGCCGCCCCCTAGTCCTTGTCCGAAAAGTCGCCTAGCCGCCCTGGGGCAGCGGGATGGTCACCAGCCCGTAGGAGTGGACTTCGGCACTGCCGGGATAGGCATCGACCACGCTCAGGCTGCCGTCATCGTGCTGGATCTCGAACACCCAGGTCTTGCCGGTGTTGCCGCTGATGATGTTGACGTAGTTGCCGTCGGCGCTCAGGTCCATGTCGGCGAAATACTCGTTGTAATCCTCGGCGCGGTAGGCGGCTTCTTCCAGCAGAGCGATGCTGCCGTCCTCGGGATCGACGCTGAAGGTCGACAGGCTCGAGGTATGGGAGTTGGTGGTCCAGGCGTACTTGCCGTCTTCCGAGGTGGTGACCCAGCAGGCGGCCTGCTCGCCACCCCAGATGTCGTCGCCAGTCATCACATCCGCCGACACCAGGGTCAGCTTGCCGTTCTCGTCGATGTCGTAGGACGACATGGAGCCGGTCTGGCCCTCGTATTCCTGCAGGAAGGGATACTTGGCCTTCGATTCCTCGGAGGACGGGTGGAACTGGTAGCCCTGGGTGATATAGCGGGTTTCGGTCACCAGCAGGGTGCTGTGACCGTCCGGGCGAGTGACCAGCTTGGTGCCGATGGGCAGGGCGAAGAAGCGCTCCTCGCTCAGGTGCGGCGACTCGAGGCTCGAGATCGGCTCCTGCGACAGGAGGCCTTCGTCGTCCACTGCGTAGACATGCACCATGCCGGTAAGAAAGCCGACAAGCGTCAGGTACTTGCCGTCCTCGGTGAACTCCATGCTGACCGGAGAATCGTCCAGCGGCCGAACGGAGTCGGGGATCTCGGTCAGGTTGCCATCGCCATCGATGGTAAAGCCCTTGATCACCCCCGGCTCATCGTTGGCACCATCGGTGCTGGCGACGTAGACGATGTCGCCATGGCCGTCGATGGCCTTGGGTTTGGCGCCGCCGGCATCCACCACATTGTTGAGCGTCAGCGTCAGGTCGTCTTCGACGTGAAGTGACGACAGGGTGCCGTCGCCGACGTTGGCCACCAGTACGTTGCGGTTGTCTGCCGAACGCCACACGCCGTAGGCCGAACCGAGCGGGTCGAGGCCGCCATCCATGCCGTTGCCCGTGCCGCCGGTGGTGTACTCGCCGACTTTCTCCAGGGTGCCATCGTCAAACTGGCGCCAGGCGATCAGCGAGTTCTCGTCGGCGTTGTTGGTGGCGACGTAGACACCACCCGTCACGTCCCTGGCCATGGCAGGCAGGGAAACCGAAAGCAGGACGAGGCCCATCAAGACTGGATTTTTCATAGCGTACCTTGGTCAGTTTTTGCTTTTCTTGTGCCGCGATGCCGGCAGATCCAGGCATTCAGGCTAGTCGTGGTTTATGTAGGTGCTCGCCGGTGAGTCCTTACGCCTACCAGGGCAAGCAGCCCAGGTCAGCTGGCTCGCGCCATGGCCTCGACGGCGTCGCCGGGATCAGCGTGCACGTCATTCAATTGCCATCGTTGAAGTTGCCGGAGTGAGAGCATCTAGCAGAAACTGTGCTTTAAAGAATCGTTGTTGAGATAAAGCTTAGGCAAGATTGCGCCGCAATGATGCAGGTGACTGTCGTCAAACGCGCGTGCAACAATCGGATTTTCTGCTGGCAATCCAGGCTGCTGGATTTCAAGGTGAGCCAAGGTGTCCATCAAGGGATTCGCCAGTGCAACGAGGCGGTGCGCAGTTCGGCGACGGTGTGCGACGCTCGAGACGCTGTAGAATGTCGCGAGGGGCCTGAAGTCGCCGCGGTTGGGTGATCCGAGGAAGCGAGCTCGCAAAGGAGTAGTTGGCATGACGAAAACGAGCGACCGGTCGCCGTCGGGGCGCGTCACCATCACCGACGTGGCGCGCGAGGCCAGGGTGTCGATCGCGGCCGTGTCACGCGCCATGAATCCCAACGGCAGCAGCTCCCCCGAGATGCGCAGCAGAATCCTCGCGGTGGCAGACAGTCTTGGCTACAAGCCGAACCGCCTGGCACGTGGCATCAAGTCGCGCTCCAGTCTGATCGGCATCCTCGTCACCAACTTCGAGAACCCTGCCTATCTCGCCATTCTCAGCGAGTTTTCTTCCGCCATTCAGCGCTACAACTGCCACACCTTGTTGATCAACGTGAATACCGCCAAGAGCATCGAGGAGGCCGTCTCCCTGGTGATGGAGTATCACGTGGATGCGCTGATCGTGACGTCCGCCTCGGTGCCTGCCGAACTGGTCGAAGCCTGCGAGCAGCACAGGACCCCGGTGGCGGTCTTCGGGCGCGATGCGCCGGATTCCGGCGCTCTGGTGGTGACCTGTGATGACGAGGAGATGGGGCGGATGGCGGCGGATCACCTCCTGGACAGCGGCTATTGTCGACCGGCCTATGTCGGAGCCTCTTCCAACGAGCAGGCCACCCAGGATCGCCTGCGTGGTTTCTCGCAGCGACTCGAGCAGCGTGGACAGCGTCTGCATGGCCATGCCGAAGGCCTGAGGCACAGTTACGAGGCAGGCTACACGGCCACCTGCGAGCTGCTGAACAGCACCCCCGGTATGCCCGACAGCATCTTCTACTTCGATGACATCATGGCCTGTGGTGGGCTGGATGCGATCCGCCATGACTTTTCGTTAAGGGTCCCTGACGACGTCGGCGTGGTCGGCATCGATGATATTCAGTTTGCCTCCAGTCGGTCGTTTGACCTGACGACCATTCGCCAGCCGTTCAGTGACATGGTGGAACGGACGGTGGCGGGGCTTTTCGAGCGTGTGCAGCGGCCCGCCGTGTCAGCCGATCGCGTCCTGTTGCCCTGTCATATTGTCCAGCGCAGCACGACCCGTCGCATCACCTGAGGATGCCATCTTTCCCGGTTGTCCGTGGGCAGGCGGGATGGCTGATTGAGTGTGCGTCGATGACTTGAACAGTTGGCGATATCTCTGAGTAAGGCCTTCGCTTTTTCTCGCTTCTGGTAGTTGCAGCCAATCCCGTCATTTCATGAACTCTCCTTTTTGCCGCCACTGAGCAGGGCGGTGTCTCGGCGGTGAGCCCTCAGCCTGTACGCAATGGATGATCGCGCTGAATCATGTGGCGTCGAGGGAAGTGTGTTGCACGCTCCGTGTCGACGACATTGGTGTCCTTGTGTTCGGGTATCGCTTATCCAGGTGTAAATGTAATCGCAAAATTTTTTGAAGAGATTTCCTTTTTATGTAAGAGATCGCTTGGCCTGGTCCGTGTTAATCGAGGATGAACGAGCCGATACGATGAGTTTTTCGTGAATTAATCCTTGGTATAAATCGCGATGAAAACGTTTTCAAAAGCGTTTTTGATGCGCTAGCCTCGGTCCACATGAAGGAGGGCGCCGATACCAGTTCCATCGATACCAGGTGTCGTCCACTCCAAGCTCCAAGGCTCGAGTGTCTGCCATTCAGCATCGATAAAGTTGATCGATAAAGTTAGTCGATAAAGTTAGTCGATAGCGGCGCTCGATAAAGGCTTTCGGTAAAGGTTCTTGAAAAGGTTCAACACATGACACAGCGACCGATGTCTGACGCCTGCGATACCTCGGCCCAATCTTCCTTGCCGATGGCAGGGCAAGCCTCGCCGCAGGCATCCGGCGAAGCCGGGGCAGCCCGTCCACTGCGGCTGGCGATGATCGGTGGTGGCGTTGCGTCGTTTATCGGTCAGGTTCACCGGGCGGCGGCGCAGATGGATGGGCGCTACCAGCTGGTGGCAGCGGCGCTGTCGTCGAACGCCGACCGTTCGCTACAACAGGCACGGCAGCTGGGCGTTGCGCGTGGCTATGGCGACGGCGAGACGCTGTTGCGCGAGGAAGCCGCCCGTGAGGACGGCGCCGAGGTTGTCGCCATCCTGACCCCCAATGACTCGCACTTTGCGCTGGCAAGACTGGCGCTGGAGCTGGGTTTTCACGTGGTGTGTGAAAAGCCGCTGACCAATAGCCTGGCGCAAGCGCGGGCACTCGAAGCCTTGGCGAAACGAGGCGAGCGATGCTTCTGTGTGGCCTACGGCTACACCGGCTACCCCATGGTGCGTCAGGCCAGGGCCATGATCGAGGCGGGGGAACTGGGCGAGATTCGACAGCTCCAGTGCGACTACGTCCAGGGTCACCTGGCCAGGATGAGCGATGCCGAAGTGGCGGGAGAAGACTGGCATATGCAAGCCGCCGTCGCGGGCGAATCGTTGATCCTGGGTGACATCGCCACCCATGCCTTCCACATGCTGGAGTACGTTTCGGGGCTCAGTACCCGTGAAGTCAGCGCCGATGTGGTCGCAGTGGTGCCCGAGCGCACGGCCCATGACAACGCCAACCTGATGCTGCGTTACACCAATGGCGCCAGGGGCATGATGTGGATCACCCAGGCGGCTGCCGGCGCCGAGCATGGCCTTTGCTTTCGTATTTTCGGCAGCAAGGGCGGCCTCGAGTGGCACCAGGAAAATCCCGACAAGCTGCTGTTCCGACGCCTGGACGACGCCCCTCAATGGTTGTCCAAGGGCGCGCCAGGACTGCACCCGGCCTCCCGGCGGGTATCGAGTGTGGCCTTTGGTCACCCGGAGGGCTACCGAGAAGCCTTTGCCAGCCTGTACAGCGACCTGTTCGAGGTGATTGATGCCGCGCGTCATGGGACCAGAGCCGACCCCCTGGCGTACTGGTATCCGGACCTCCGTGCGGGGGTGCGCGGGGTGGAGTTCGTGGCGACAGCCTTGGCATCGACCAATGCCAATGGGGAGTGGGTGGCGATGCCAGCAACATCCCCCTAGGCATTTGGCTTCGATACCCCATCAGGGGCTGGATGTAACGCCGCCCCGTACGGGATGGCGGTGGTGACACAACAATAACCGGCAGGACGGCCAAAGTGGTGAGGCTGAAGTGTGGCTCAGGAGAACGCAATGCACGCGAAAAGTGTGGATGATCTGCGCAGTAATCGCTGGTTCAAGCGGGATGATCTTCGTTCATTCGGACATCGTTCCCGAGTGAAGCAGATGGGCTATTGGGATGAGGAGTTCGTCGGCAAGCCGGTGATCGCCATCATCAATACCTGGAATGATCTCAATACCTGCCACTCCCACTTTCCCGAGCGGGTCAAGGATATCAAGCGCGGGATTACCGCCGCCGGGGGCTTTGCGGTGGAATTGCCAGCGATATCGTTGGGCGAACAGCTGATGAAGCCCAGCGCCATGATGTATCGCAACATGCTGGCCATGGAAGTGGAAGAGCTCTTGAGAAGCTACCCGGTGGATGGCGCCGTGGTCATGGGCGGCTGTGACAAGACCACCCCTGGCGTGCTGATGGGCGCCATTTCGATGAATCTGCCGACCATCTACGTACCGGCCGGTGCCATGCTGCGTGGCAACTTTCGCGGGCAGGTGCTGGGTAGCGGTACCGATGTCTGGAAGTACTGGGACGAGCGTCGCATCGGCAACATCTCCCAGGCCGACTGGAACGACATCGAGAACGGTATCGCCCGATCGGCGGGGACCTGCATGACGATGGGGACCGCGGCCACCCTGATGTCGATCGGCGAGGCCTTGGGCATGAGCCTGCCGGGGGCCTCGAGCATCCCGGCGGTGGACGCCAACCATTCACGGATTTGCTTCGCCAGCGGCAAGCGGGCGGTGGACATGGTGTGGGAAGACCTCAAGCCCACCGACGTGATGAGCGAGGCATCCTTTGACAATGCCATCGCCGTGGACATGGCGATCGGTGGTTCCACCAACGCCATCATTCATCTCGTCGCCATGGCGGGGCGCCTCGGCATTCACCTGCCGATGGAGCGCTTCAACGAGATATCGCGACGCGTGCCTCTGGTGCTGAACCTCAAGCCATCCGGTGAGTTCCTGATGGAGGACTTCTTCTACGCCGGGGGACTGCCGGCGCTGATGTCGACGATCGGCGAGGAGCTGGCGCTCGATGCCATGACCGTCACAGGCCGCCGCCTCGGCGACAATATCGAGGGGGCAAGGGTCTGGCGACCGGAGGTCATTCACTCGCTTGAGGAACCGGTCAACAGTTCCGGCGGGACCGCCGTGCTAAGCGGCAGCCTGGCGCCCAAGGGCGCCATCATCAAGCCGACCGCGGCCGATCCGCGGCTGCATGTCCACCAGGGGCCGGCCTTCGTGTTCGAGACCATCGCCGAGCTCAAGGCACACATCGACGACGAGGATCTCCCGGTGACGGCCGACAGCGTCATCGTGCTCAAGAACGGCGGGCCGGTGGGCGGCCCTGGCATGCCGGAGTGGGGGATGATGCCGATCCCCGGCAAGCTGCTCAAGCAGGGGGTGCGTGACATGTTGCGCATCTCGGACTCCCGCATGAGCGGCACCAGCTACGGAAGCTGCATCCTGCACGTGACGCCGGAGTCGGCGGTCGGCGGCCCCCTGGCGGTGGTCAGGACCGGAGACATCATCTCGGTGGACGTGCCCAATCGGCGCCTGGACCTGCTGGTCGAGGAGGCGGAGATCCGCCGTCGCCTGGAAGACTGGCAGCCGCCGGCAGATCGCCATCCGCATGGCTATGCCGCGCTGTACAAGGCGCACGTGACCCAGGCGGATGAAGGCTGCGACTTCGACTTCGCCAAAGGGGCGCCCGGCAGCATTCCCGAGCCGGACATCTACTGAGCATGGGACAGCGTTCTTTACTTCGCCCGGTACGTCGTCCGGTACGTCGCCCGGTACGTCGCCCGGCGTGGCCGGAGGCGTTGCCAACAGAGGAGCAGGGGATATGACCAGCGTCGAAGTGCTGATCGAAAGTCGTGCCGAGCTCGGCGAATCGCCGGTCTGGGACGCCGAGACGGGGTGCCTGCTTTGGGCCGACCTCTACGCCCCGGCGATCGAGTCCTGGCGCCTTGCGGATGGTCATCGCCAGCGCTGGGTGTTGCCGGAAACCCTGGGCTCCTTTGGTCGTTGCGACGATGGCCGCCTGGTGGTGGCGATGCGCTCGGGCATCCATCTTTTCGAGCCGTCAAGCGGCGCGCTCGAGTTTCTCTGCTGTCCTCCCGGCGAGCCGCTGGCCGGCACACGCTTCAATGACGGCAAGGTAGGCCCCGACGGGCGTCTGCTGGTGGGGACCATGGACGAGCAGTGCAGGTCGCGCCCGCTTGGTTCTCTTTACAGCGTGTCCCGTTCGGGCGAGACCACACGTCTGCACCAGGGATTCATCGTTGCCAACGGATTGGCCTGGAGCGCCGACGGCCGCCGTCTCTACTTCAGCGATACGCGCCGCGACACCCTTTATGTCGCCGACTATTGCCTGGAGAGCGGCGCCATGGGGGCGCCCCGGGTCATGGCGGTGACCGATCCCGCCGTGCACGGACGTCCCGACGGTGGCGCCACCGACGTCGCAGGTGGGTACTGGAGCGCCGGTGTGTTCGGCGGCGTGCTCAACTACTGGGACGATCGCGGGCGTCTGGCGCGACAGGTATCGCTGCCATGCACGGGGCCGACCATGCCGTGCTTTGGCGGCCCGGACATGAAGACCCTGTTTGTCACCACCCTGCGCAAGGGACTGTCCGAGGCCGATCTGGCGGCGTTTCCGCTGTCCGGCAGCGTCCTTGCGCTGGAGGTCGAGGTGCCGGGTGTGCCGGTCTCGACCTTCGGCGGCGCGAGCCGACACGCCGAGCTGGCGCCGTCTTCCCCTCCGGCATTCTTGTGAGCCCTATACGGAGCAGAACATGAGAACCAATCGAATTCTGTCGCACATCAAGGAAGGCACGGGCGTGGTCAATGGTTGGCTGTCGTTGCCCTGCGGTTTTTCTGCCGAGGTCATGGCCCACCAGGGCTGGGATAGCCTGACCATCGACATGCAGCACGGGTTGATCGACTACCCCCAGCTGGTGGAGATGTTGACGGCCATTTCGACCACCCCGACGGTGCCGCTGGTCAGGGTGCCGAGTCTCGAGTCGGGGCTGATCATGAAGGTGCTGGACGCCGGGGCCTACGGTGTCATCGCCCCGCTGATCAACAGTGCCGAGGATGCGCGGGCACTGGTGGCGGCCTGCCGCTATCCGCCCCTGGGTGTGCGCAGCTTCGGTCCCCACCGCGCCATGCTCTATGCCGGTAATGACTATGTCACCCATGCCAACCACGAGCTGCTGGTGCTGGCGATGATCGAGACCCGGGAAGGCGTGGCGAATCTCGAGGATATCCTCGCGGTGGAAGGCCTCGACGGTATCTATATCGGTCCCGCGGATCTGGCACTGTCCCACGGCAAGACGCCGGGGTTCGACCATGACGATAGCGAACTTGACGCCATCATTCAGCGGTTGGTCGATGGCTGTCGCCAGCAGGGAAAGATCGTCGGTATCCATAACGGCAGCGCGGCACACGCCCGCGAAATGCTGGCCCGTGGATGCGATCTGGTGACGGTGTCGTCGGATGCGCGAATGCTGGTGGCAGGTTCGAGCAGCATTCTGCAGGAGATGCAGCGCGAGGCGACGGGAAAGGCAGGTTATTGAGAGCCTTAGGTGTCGCAGATGAAGCAGGACAGAACATCCAGGTGATGTGGAGGGTTTTCGATTGGACAGCTATGCACGGTATCCGAGCCTCGAGGGGCGCCATGTGTTCATCAGCGGTGGGGCGTCCGGTATCGGTGCCAGCCTGGTCGAGCATTTCTGCGAGCAGAAGGCCTGCGTCAGTTTCATCGATATCGACGAGCAGGCGGGATCACTACTGGCACAACGACTGCAGCGCCAGGGCGGCCAGGTGGCGTTTACCCGCTGCGACGTGACCGACATCGAAGCGCTGCGGGCGTCGATCGCGCAGGCGGCTGGCGCGTTCGGCCCGGTCGAGGTGCTGGTCAACAATGCGGCGCGGGACACCCGTGTGCCCTTGAGTGAACTGGACGTCGACACCTGGGACGACCTGCAGGCGACCAACCTGCGCCACGCGGTGTTTGCCTGCCAGGCCGTCTTCGCCGGCATGAAAGCGGCCGGGGGCGGGTCGATCATCAACTTCAGCTCCCCCAGCTTCATGCGACGTTCACGGGATATCTGTGCCTACTCCAGTGCCAAGGCGGCCACGATAGGGCTGACCAGAACCTTGTCCCGGGACATGGGCGACGCCGGCATCCGCGTCAACACCGTGCTGCCAGGCTGGGTGATCACGGAGCGGCAGAAGTCCCTGTGGTGGAGCGCGGAGCTCGAGCAGCAGGTGCTCGAGAATCAGAGCCTCCACCAGCGCGTCAAGCCAGAGGATATCGCCCGGATGGTGCTGTTTCTTGCCGCAGACGACAGCCAGATGATCAGCGGCCAGACCTTTATCGTGGATGGTGGACTGGTCTAGCCCAGGAGCGCCTGGCACGGGTAGCGGGTTAGCCACCGGCTGACGGATTCGCGCAGAGCGCCAGGGCCAGCACGCAGAGGGCAAGTGTCAGCCTCTCTTTTTTGACGACGAATGAAAACGTTTTCATGCAGTGCGGCAAGCAGTGCGGCAAGCAGCGCGGCAAGACATGGTGCGGTGAAGGTCTGCAGCGGGTTTGCGCTGTCGGTGACCGCAGCGAGCGATCGCAATGAACGCTCACAGCGAGCGATCACAGTGAACGAGATATTCATGGGCCAGTCGTCAGCGTCCGGAAGACGGAATTCATCCGTTCGCCGGTACTTCGATGCAGCCTTCGGGATGACGGGAGAAAGAAATGAAGACGACAAGATTGACGGTGTCCGAGGCCATTGCCAGCTTTCTGGCGGCCCAGAAGGTCGAGCGGGACGGACACATCGATACGCTGTTTGGCTGCGGCTTTGCCATCTTTGGTCACGGTAACGTGACCTGCCTCGGCCAGCAGCTCAACCGCATCCAGGACGTGATTCCGTTGTGGCGGGGGCAGAACGAACAGTCGATGGCGATGGCGGCGGTGGCCTATGCCAAGGCCAATCGGCGCGAGCGGATCGGCATCGCCACCACCTCCATCGGGCCGGGCGCGACCAATATGATCACCGCCGCCGGCATCGCCCACACCAACCGCCTGCCGCTGTTGATGCTGGCCGGTGATGCCCACACAAGCCGTCTGCCGGACCCCGTGCTGCAGCAGGTCGAGCACCCTCATCAGCCGGGCTTGAGCGTCAATGACGCCTTCAAGCCCGTCACCCGCTACTGGGATCGCATCACCCACCCGGCGCAGATCATCCAGTCGCTGCCGGCGGCGGTGGCAACTCTGCTGGACCCCGCCAACTGCGGGCCGGTGCTGATCTCGCTGCCCCAGGACGTGCAGGGGCTGGTGTATGACTACCCCGAGGCGCTGTTCGAGGAGCGCGTGCACCGAATTCGCCGCCCGGAAGCCGACAGCCGCAGCATCGACGAGGCCATCGCCTTGCTGAAGAAGGCCGAAAGGCCGCTGATTCTGGCCGGTGGCGGAGTGCACTACTCGAAGGCCAACGAGCGCCTGGCGGACTTTGCCGTGCGCCACCGCATCCCGGTGGTGGAGACCATCGCCGGTCGCGCCTCGCTGCTGCAGTCACACCCCTGCAACGCGGGACCTGTCGGCGTCACCGGCAGCGACTCGGCCAACGCCCTGGCACACGACTGCGATCTGCTGCTGGCCGTGGGCACCAGGCTTCAGGATTTCACCACCGGGTCATGGTCGCTGTTTCGGCATCCGGACCTTGCCATGGTGTCGCTCAACGTGGCACCCACCGATGCGTACAAGCATCGGGCGCTGGCGGTCGTCGGTGATGCCCGGCACAGTCTGGCGCGGCTCGATGACGCTCTGGGCGACTGGCAGGCAGACGCCGCTTGGCTGGACAGCGCACAGGCGCTGGCGGCCGAGTGGAAGGCGCTTTGCGCTCGGCGCGGCGAGATCACGCCCGGCCAGGTGGCGTCCTACGCCCAGGTGGTCGCCGCAGTCAATACGGTGCAGCAACCGGGGGACACCGTGCTGACCGCCGCCGGCGGTCTGCCGGCAGAGCTCAACATGAACTGGCAGAGCCGTCAGCTTGGCAAGTTCGACATCGAGTTTGGCTATTCGTGCATGGGCTACGAAATCGCCGGCGGCTGGGGTGCCAAGATCGCCAACCCCGACAGCGATGTGGTGGTGCTGGTCGGTGACGGCTCCTACATGATGCTGAACTCCGATATCTACAGCTCGGTGCTGACCGGCCACAAGATGATTGTGGTGGTGTGCGACAACGCCGGTTACGCGGTGATCGACAAGCTGCAGAACAACAGCGGCAATCCCTCCTTCAACAACATGCTGGCCGACTGTCGCAGTCAGGCAGATGAACTGGTGCGCGTCGACTTTCTCCAGCATGCCCGTGCCCAGGGCGCCCATGGCGAGCACCTTGGCGACATCGCCGACTTCCGCGCCGCCTACGAGCGTGCCCAGGAGAGCCCGCGTACCTACGTCATCGTGGTCGATATCGATCCCACCAAGTGGTCCTCCTGCGACTGCTGGTGGGACGTGGGACTGCCGCAACAGGTGCCCGATGGGGTCGACGCCGAGCGCGTCGCTGCCATGGACGCCGGTCGTGTCCACCAGCGTCGCGGTATCTAGCCACGTCACCGAGCCAGGGCGTG